>NZ_JBNPJV010000052.1:0-26347 GCF_050312585.1 Pseudomonas sp. R19M | reverse complement strand
GGGGTGTTTCAGGTAGACCGAGGCGCCTGGGTTTGGGGCGGCTTCGCCACCCAGCGCGGGGCAAGCCCGCTCACTACAGACCTAAATGGGTTTGGCGCCCATCAGCCCGGCAATCGCTACAAACCCTACCAGGCTGATCACCGCCAGCACCAGGGTGAAATTCAGGCTGCCGCCTTCGCCTTTGCGCAGGCGATTGAGCCGCGCCACCAGCCAGAACCAGGCCAGCGCCGCCACGGTATAGAGGATGCTGGAGCCCAGAATCCAGGTCTGCCCCAACGGCCAGCCGATCAGGTGCACCAGCCACCAGCCGCTGAACGGCATGCTCACCAGGCAAATCCCCATCAGCAGCCAGACAAACGCCCACGGGCGTTGCACGGTCACCGCCGGGCCGGCGCTGCGCTTGCGCCAGGCCAATACCGCCAACCCGAGGCCGCTGAGCAGCAGCAACACGGTAGCGGTGATGTGGATAACCTTGAGGGTGGTCAGCGTTTCCATGGTCTCGATTCCTTAAAGGCCGCTCTGTCAGCGTAGTCGCTCAACCGAGGAACAGTTGGTACGCCGGGTTTTCGCTTTCATCCCAGTACGGATAACCGATCTCAGCCAGCGCCGCAGGCACCAGGTGGCGCTCATCCGCCGGCACTTGCAGGCCGGCGACCACGCGGCCGTCGGCCGCGCCGTGGTTGCGGTAGTGGAACATCGAGATATTCCAGCGCCCGCCCAGCTTGTTGAGAAAGTTGAACAACGCTCCCGGACGCTCCGGGAACTCGAAGCGAAACACCAGCTCATCGCTGACTTTGGCGGCGTGCCCGCCGACCATGTGGCGTATGTGCAACTTGGCCAGTTCGTTTTCAGTCAGGTCCAGCACCGGGAAACCCTGCTGGGTGAGGCTGGCGATCAACGCGCTGCGCGGGTCGTTGTCCGGGTGGGTCTGCACACCGACGAAGATGTGCGCCTCGCTGCCGGAATGGTAGCGGTAGTTGAATTCGGTGATCTGGCGCTTGCCCACGGCTTCGCAGAACGCCTTGAAGCTGCCCGGTTGCTCGGGAATGGTCACGGCGATGATGGCTTCGCGGCCTTCACCCAGTTCGGCGCGCTCGGCCACATGGCGCAGGCGGTCGAAGTTGACGTTGGCGCCGGAGTCGATGGCCACCAGGGTCTGCCCGCTGACACCTCGGGTTTCCACATATTTCTTGATACCCGCCACACCCAAGGCACCCGCCGGCTCGGTAATGGAGCGGGTGTCGTCGTAGATATCCTTGATCGCCGCGCAGATCTCATCGGTGCTGACGGTGATCACTTCATCCACATAGTCTTTGCAGATATCGAAGGTGTGCTGGCCGATCTGCGCCACCGCCACACCATCGGCAAAGATGCCGACGGTTGGCAGCACCACACGCTCCCCTGCGGCCATGGCCGCCTGCAGGCAGTTGGAATCGTCCGGCTCGACGCCGATGATCTTGATTTCGGGGCGCAGGTATTTCACGTATGCCGCGATACCCGCGATCAACCCGCCGCCGCCCACCGGGACGAAAATCGCATCCAACGGCCCCGGGTGCTGGCGCAGAATCTCCATCGCCACAGTGCCCTGCCCGGCAATGGTGTGGGGATCATCATAGGGGTGAATGTAGACGTAGCCTTTTTCGTCGACCAGCTTGAGCGAATAAGCCAGGGCTTCCGGGAAGGAGTCACCATGCAGCACCACCTTGCCGCCACGGGAACGCACGCCTTCGACCTTGATCTCCGGGGTGGTCTTGGGCATCACGATGGTGGCCTTGACCCCCAACACCTTGGCCGCCAGCGCCAGGCCCTGGGCGTGGTTGCCGGCAGACGCGGTGACTACGCCACGCGCACGCTCCTCGGCCGATAGCTGGGTCAACTTGTTGTAGGCGCCGCGAATCTTGAACGAGAACACCGGCTGCAAGTCTTCACGCTTGAGCCAGACCTTGTTGCCCAACCGCTCGGAGAGCTGGCGGGCGGTCTGCAAGGGGGTTTCTACTGCAACGTCGTAAACGCGCGAGGTGAGAATTTTTTTGACGTAGTGTTCAAGCATCGGCGGGTATCTACTTCGCGAATTGGGCAGGGTCAAGGAGTCTAACCCAGCGTTTGGCCGGGCGACCACACGAATACCGAGGTTTTGTTGGGTTATACTCGCGCCCCTCGATAACTCCCCGCCCGTTCCGGAGCCCGCATGACCCAGGATCAACTCAAACAGGCAGTGGCCCAGGCCGCCGTCGATTTAATCCTTCCTAAACTCGACGATAAAAGCATCGTCGGTGTCGGCACCGGCTCCACTGCCAACTGCTTCATCGACGCGCTGGCCCTGCACAAGGGCGCGTTCGACGGCGCCGTCGCCAGCTCCGAAGCCACCGCCGCGCGCCTCAAGGGCCATGGCATTCCGGTGTACGAGCTCAACACCGTGAGCGACCTGGAGTTCTATGTCGACGGCGCCGATGAAAGCGACGCACACCTGAACCTGATCAAGGGCGGCGGCGCAGCCCTGACCCGCGAGAAGATCGTCGCGGCCGTGGCCAAGACCTTTATCTGCATCGCCGACGCCAGCAAGCTGGTACCGGTACTCGGCGCGTTCCCGCTGCCGGTGGAAGTGATTCCGATGGCGCGCAGCCACGTGGCTCGCGAGCTGGTGAAGCTGGGCGGCGACCCGGTGTACCGTGAAGGTGTGTTGACCGACAACGGCAATATCATCCTCGACGTGTTCAACCTGCAGATCACCAACCCGGTGGAGCTTGAGACTCAGATCAACGCCATCGTCGGCGTAGTCACCAACGGCCTGTTCGCTGCGCGCCCGGCGGACGTGCTGCTGCTGGGCACTGCCGAAGGCGTCCAGACCCTCAAGGCCTGACAACACCGCAACTCCAATGTGGGAGGGGGCTTGCTCCCGATAGCGGTGGGTCAGTCGATAAACTGCTGACTGGCACACCCTCATCGGGAGCAAGCCCCCTCCCACATGGAGTGTCAGAAGTTGATTTTTTTGAACACGTAGAACAGATTCGGCTCGCTGACCAGGTACAACGTACCTGTGTCATCCATGGCGATCCCTTCGGCCTGCGGCACCCGCTTTGTCAGGTCATGGCGCCCGCTGAGCAATGACAGACTGCTCAGCGGGCGACCGTCGATATCCAGCTCCAACACCAGGAACGACTCATCCGACAGCGCCAGCAGATGGCCGCTGCGCTCGTCGTATTGCAGGCTCGACAGGTCGCGCACAAACATTCCCGCATCGCGCTTGGGGTTGTTGATCACGTGTACCGAGTAGGTTTTTTCCGGTTGAAAATGGGGAAAACCGCGCACCTCGTAGATCAGCATCGGGTCGCGCTCTTTGGCCACGAACAGGCGCTTGCCCACCGAATCGTACGCCAGCCCTTCAAACCCTTTGTTACTGCCGCTGTGCACGCCCAACGTCATCTGCTCCGCATCGGCGGCGTCGAGAAACTGGGTGTCGTCGTTCACATGCACTTTGATCAGCCGCTGTTGGCGCTCATCGCTGATCACGTAGATGTTGTCGCTGATGAACTCCACCGCCTCGGCATCGCCAAACCCGATCAGCGGGATACGCCGCACAATCACGCCGTCCAGGGACAGTTCGATCAACTCGGGGTTTTTATTGGTCACCGTGAACAGGCTTTTACGCACCGGATCATAGGTGAGCGCCGAGACATCATCATCGAGCCCTTCGACGACCTTGGCCTCAAGGGTGACGCGGTAATCGGCCAGGCCAATGGAGCGCTCGTCAGCCGGATGACGCCACGTCTGGAGGTTGAACCAGGCCCGCTCTAACAAGCGAAAGTGCTGCGCGACCAGCCCGGCACAAACCAGGCCGGCCAGCAAGAGCAAGAACAACGCGGGTCTGGGACGGGCAAGTCGACGCATCAGGGAGTCTATTTCTGCTTTTCGAAGCGATAGAACAGGTTCGGCTCACTGACGATATACACCGTACCGTCCTCATCCATCGTGACACCTTCCGCACGCGGGATGGTGTGCTTGAGGCCGTTGAAACCACCGAGCAGGGTCATGAAGCTGACTTGCTTGCCCTTCTCATCCAACTCCAGGAGCAGGTGGGAGTCCGCCGAAAGCACCAGCATGTGGCCGGTACGCGGGTCAATCGCCAGGGCGGACAGGTTGCGCATGTCCAACTCGGTGCTGGCAAGCTTTTGCTTGTCGCCCGTCAAGGTGTTGCCATCGGATTTCCAGGTAAACAGCGCCGGTGGGCGCTCTTCGCCGAGTACGATCTGTTGGTTGCGCTTGTCCCAGGTGACACCCTCAAAGGCTTTGTTCTGATCCTTGGACGGCCCCAGGTCATAGCTGGTGAAATCTGCTTTGTTCAGTTGGGTGGTGGCGGCATCGACCTTGACGACGGTGAGGCTGTGGTCGCGTTCGTCAACCACGGCCATCAGGCCATTTTCCATCACCGTCACGCCTTCCGGGTTGCTCCAGCCATTGAGCGGCATCTTGCGCAGCACATCGCCCTGCAGGCTTAACTCGACGAGGAAGGCGTTCTTGCCCATGACCGAGAACAGGGTTTTGGTCTGCGGATTGTAGGAGACATCCGAAGCCTCATCCTTTTCCATGCCGGGCAGCAACTTGGCGTCAATCACCGCACGGTAGTCAGGCAGCCATACGCTGGCCTGACGCTCGAACGGCGTCTCGAAGCGTTCGGCAACCCACAACACGCCCCGATCATCCCAATGCATCGCCCAGGCGACGCCATAGGTGATCGTGCCAGCCAAAAACAGCCAGGAATACCAGCGCAGGGCAAAGCGTGAGCGAAGCTTGGGTTTCGACGAGGGGAGAGACACGGCCATTGAGCGCTTTCCAGAAAGACAGCTATAGGGGATAGCACAGGATCAGAAAACCCGCGCGCAGGAGGCTACGGATTATCCGGATGGCGTGTGAAAAAAATGCAAAACCTTCACTGCAGCAGCGAGTGAGAGGCCGGATGTGCCGCCAAGAAGCGAGCTCGCTCCTTGGCGGCACTTACGCAGGCAATCAGCGAACGCTGCTTTCGAACTGGCTCACGCCAGGCAACTCCAGCACCAACTCATCACCCACGTTCAGTGGCCCCACGCCGGCCGGGGTGCCGGTGAGGATCACGTCGCCGGCCTGCAGCGAGAAACAGCCGGCCATGTGCTGGATCATCGGAATGATCGGGTTGAGCATCTGCGAACTGTTGCCGTCCTGACGCACTTCACCGTTGATGGTCAGGCGAATACCGATATCGGTCACGTCCGGGAAGGTGCTGCCGACCACGAATGGTGCAATCACCGCCGCGCCGTCAAAGGACTTGGCGATTTCCCACGGCAGGCCCTTGGCTTTCAGCTCGGCTTGCTTGTCGCGCAAGGTCAGGTCCAGGGCCGGGGCGAAGCCGGAGATGGCGTCGAGCACTTCTTCGCGGCTGGGCTTGTTCGACAGCGGTTTGCCGATCAGCACCGCGATCTCCGCTTCGTAATGCACCGAACCGCGTTCGGTCGGAATGCTGAAACCGCCTTCCAGCGGCACCACGCAGCTGCCCGGCTTGATGAACAGCAACGGTTCGGTCGGCACCGGGTTATCCAGCTCCTTGGCATGTTCAGCGTAGTTGCGCCCAATACACACCACTTTACCCAGCGGAAAGTGGATGTTGGTGCCGTCGACATACTTGTGCTGATAGCTCATGAAACGACTCCTTCGGGGCGGTTAAACAGCGAAGATCTTGCCAGGGTTCATGATCCCGTTCGGGTCGAACACCGCCTTCACTGCTTTCATGTATTCGATCTCAACCGGCGAGCGGCTGTAAGTCAGGTAATCACGCTTGGTCATGCCCACGCCGTGCTCGGCGGAGATCGAGCCGTTGTATTTCTGGACGGTTTCGAACACCCACTTGTTCACGGTAGCGCACTTGGCAAAGAACTCATCCTTGCTCAGGTTTTCCGGCTTGAGGATATTCAGGTGCAGGTTGCCGTCGCCGATGTGGCCAAACCAGACAATTTCGAAATCCGGATAATGTTCGCCGACGATTGCGTCAATTTCCTGCAGGAACGCCGGTACTTTGGAGACAGTGACCGAAATATCGTTTTTGTACGGCGTCCAGTGGGAAATGGTTTCGGAGATGTACTCGCGCAGTTTCCACAGGTTGTGCAGCTGGGTTTCGCTCTGGCTCATCACGCCGTCCAGCACCCAGCCCTGCTCGACGCAGTGCTCGAAGGTTTCCAGGGCGTGGTTGGCGACTTCTTCGGTCGTCGCTTCGAATTCCAGCAGTGCGTAGAACGGGCACTCGGTTTCGAACGGCGCCGGCACGTCGCCACGCCCCAGGACTTTGGCCAGGGCCTTGTCGGAGAAGAACTCGAACGCAGTCAGGTCCAGCTTGCTCTGGAACGCATGCAATACCGGCATGATCGAGTCGAAATCGGTGGTACCCAGCACCATCGCGGTGAGGTTCTTCGGCGCACGGTCCAGGCGCATGGTGGCTTCGACCACGAAGCCCAGGGTGCCTTCAGCGCCGATGAACAGCTGACGCATGTCGTAGCCGGTGGCGTTCTTGATCAGGTCGCGGTTCAGTTCCAGCACATCACCCTTGCCGGTGACCACTTTCATGCCGGCGACCCAGTTGCGGGTCATGCCGTAGCGAATCACCTTGATCCCGCCGGCATTGGTGCCGATATTGCCGCCAATCTGGCTGGAACCGGACGAAGCGAAGTCCACCGGATAGTACAGGCCATGTTCTTCGGCAGCGTTCTGCAACTGCTTGGTGACCACGCCCGGCTGGCACACGGCGGTACGGTCGGTGAGGTTCACGTCGAGGATCTGGTTCATATAGTCGAACGACACCACCACTTCGCCATTTGCCGCCACCGCTGCCGCCGACAGGCCGGTACGACCGCCGGACGGCACCAGCGCCACCTTGTGCGTGTTGGCCCAGCGGACGATGGCTTGCACCTGCTCGATGGTCTTGGGGAAGACGATGGCGGTAGGCGCAGGTGCGAAGTGCTTGGTCCAATCCTTGCCGTAAGCCTCCAGGGAGTCTGCATCGGTCAGCACTTTGCCGGGCTCAACCAGGGTCTTCAGCTCATCAATCAGGGCAGGATGGGTCATCGACAGAACTCTCGAACAATTCATGGTCATCCTGAGAACGCTTCACGTCGCAGGAATGAGTGTTAGCGGGGCGCGTATGCTAGCATACCGCCCCCGCAGGACAGAGCCCAAGGGCGTTTCTGCGGTGACGGCTTTCCTGCCGTCCGGGTCAGCTTGCGCTGCTCGACTCCCTGCCATTTTTCTCCGGGATACAGGTTTACGCAGATGAGCAAGACTTCTCTCGATAAGAGCAAGATCAAGTTCCTTCTTCTGGAAGGCGTCCACCCATCGGCTGTCGACGTTCTGAAAGCCGCCGGGTACACCAGCATTGAGTACATCACCAGTTCTCTGCCGGAAGCCCAGCTCAAGGAAAAGATCGCCGACGCGCACTTTATCGGCATTCGCTCCCGCACTCAGCTGACCGAAGAGATCTTCGATCACGCCAAGAAACTCGTGGCGGTCGGCTGTTTCTGCATCGGCACCAACCAGGTCGACCTCAACGCAGCGCGCGAGCGCGGCATCGCGGTGTTCAACGCACCGTACTCCAATACCCGTTCCGTGGCGGAACTGGTGCTGGCCGAGGCCATCCTGCTGTTGCGCGGTATTCCTGAGAAGAACGCATCCTGCCACCGTGGCGGCTGGATCAAGAGCGCGGCCAACTCCTTCGAAATCCGCGGCAAGAAGCTGGGTATCGTCGGTTACGGCTCGATCGGCACTCAGCTGTCGGTCCTGGCTGAAGGCTTGGGGATGCAGGTGTTCTTCTACGACACCCTGACCAAGCTGCCGTTGGGCAATGCCACCCAAGTGGGCAGCCTGACCGAGTTGCTGGGCATGTCCGACATCGTGACCCTGCATGTTCCGGAAACCGCCGAAACCCAGTGGATGATCGGCGAGAAGGAAATCCGTGCCATCAAGAAAGGCGGCATCCTGATCAACGCCGCACGCGGCACCGTGGTCGAACTGGATGCCCTGGCTGCTGCGATCAAGGACAAGCACCTGATCGGCGCCGCCATCGATGTGTTCCCGGTAGAGCCTCGCTCCAACGATGACATCTTCGAAAGCCCGCTGCGCGGCCTGGACAACGTGATCCTGACCCCGCACATCGGTGGTTCCACCGCTGAAGCCCAAGCCAACATCGGCCTGGAAGTGTCGGAGAAGCTGGTCAAGTACAGCGACAACGGTACATCCGTATCGTCGGTGAACTTCCCGGAAGTGGCCCTGCCGGCTCACCCTGGCAAGCACCGTCTGCTGCACATCCACCAGAACATCCCTGGCGTGCTGATGGAGATCAACAAGGTCTTCGCAGAGAACGGCATCAACATCTCCGGTCAGTTCCTGCAGACCAACGAGAAGGTCGGTTACGTGGTGATCGACGTCGACGCCGAGTACTCGGACCTGGCGCAAGAGAAGTTGCAGCACATCAAGGGCACGATTCGTAGCCGCGTTCTGTTCTAAGAACCCGCGCCTACCAATAAAAATGGGAGACCCGCAGGGGTCTCCCATTTTTTTGTCTGAACAAATCTTACTTGACGTTAACCGTGATCACTTTCGAGGCTACAGTCGGGTTGAACTGCATATGCAGTTTGTCGCCGGCCACCAATTGCAAGGTGTGCTTGCCTGGGGTGAGGGTCAACTCGGTCTCGGTCTGGGCCTTGCCGTAGTGGATCACGGTGTCGGTGGCCGGGATCGGTACGCTGGCGTCAGGCAGCTCTTTCTGGTCAACCAGCAGATGGTGGTGGCCGGTGCCCGGGGTCTGGTCAGTGGCCGGCGCGAGCTTCAAGCCTTCCATGCCGAATTTGACGGTAAAGGTTTTATCCACAGTGGCGCCATCTTTGGGCGACACGATAAACACTTTGGCACCTTCAGGTGGCGCGCTACGCGGGATGCCATCGGCGGCGGTGGCCAACATCGAGGCACCCAGCAACAGGCTGGCAATCGTTGCACGGGCGGATGTTGCTCGGACTGATAGGGCTTTCATTCGCTTCTCCAGTTTCTGCAGGAAATCTGTTGGGTTATGACAACTTCGCGACAAATTGCTGTCCAAGGCACTCAACACAATAGCAAAGCGATGCTGGACGGTGCCTCGTACAGCTCAATTCCTTAGGAGCGACCATGCGCTTTTCGCCTGGCCTTGTACTTTTACTGCCTCTTTTGAGCCCCTTGGCTCATGCCGAACTGATCGACGATGTGTTTGATCGCGGCGAACTGCGCATCGCAGTGCAAGCCAACACCCCGCCATTCAACTTCAAGGACGACAATAAGCTAACCGGCTTTGAAGTGGAGTTGGGTGAAGAATTGGCCAAGGAACTGGACGTGCGCCCCTCCTTTATCACCACCGATGACAGCGACCTGCTACCAGGCGTTGAAACCGGCAAATATGACGTGGCCATCAACCATATCGCTATGACTGCGCAGTTGCAGGATCGGTTCGATTTCAGCGAGGCTTACCTGGAAAAGCCGGAGCTGGCGATTCCGTTTCAGAAGGGCAACCCGGCGTTCAAGACCAGCCTGGACAGGGC
Source organism: Pseudomonas sp. R19M (assembly GCF_050312585.1). Classification (NCBI taxonomy): domain Bacteria; kingdom Pseudomonadati; phylum Pseudomonadota; class Gammaproteobacteria; order Pseudomonadales; family Pseudomonadaceae; genus Pseudomonas; species Pseudomonas sp. R19M. The sequence goes on along the minus strand of NZ_JBNPJV010000052.1, from coordinate 16,763 downwards.
GCTGCAGCAGATCAAGGCCGATGGCCGCTTGAAAGCGCTCTCGCATAAGTGGTTCAAGGACCAACCGCCTGCAATTGCGCCAATGCCTGAGCCGCTTCAGGCAACTCCTGCTCACTGAACACCAACACCCCATGGCGCTTGAGCAGCGCCGCCGTCACGCCCTCGCCGCTCACCTTGACGGCGCTGAAGGTGCCGTCATAGATCAGCCGGTTGCCACAGGATGGGCTGTTGGCCTTGAGGATGGCGATGCGGATACCGTGGCGCTGCGTCAATACCAACGCCTGGCGGGCGCCCTCGACGAAGGCGCCGCTGAAGTCTTCGCCCTCGGCGGTCAGCACTCGGGCACGCCCATCCCATACATCGACGCCCTGCCCACCCGCAATCTCGGCGGGCGGGCGTGGCGTCGGCAAGCCACCCGCCACCTCCGGGCAGATCGCGACCACACGCCTCTCGGCCTGCCACTGCGTCAATAGGTCGAACGGGCCACTGGCGCCACCGTCGTAGCGCACCTTGTGCCCAAGCAGGCAACGGCTGACCAGAATCTTTTCCATGTTTAAAACGGCTCGTTGCCCCGTCGACGAAACCAGCCGGTCAAGGACAAGCGCTCACGCGTGGCGGGCAGCACTTCGTGAGGGACTTCACCCGAGAGGAACACCACCAGGCAACCGCCGGTGGGCTGCACATCGTATTCCACGCCGTCCTTGAGGTACATGCGCAACTGGCCGCCATGCTCAGGCAACCAGGCGTCGTTCAAATACACCACCGCCGAAACCGTGCGCCGGTCATCATCGCGAAAACGGTCCAGATGCTTGAGATAAAACGCACCCGGCGGGTACATCGCGAAGTGGCTTTCGAAGTTTTCAAGGCCCAGGAACAGATGGCGGTTCATGGCCAGCCGCAGGCTGTCCATCAACCTCATGTAGGTCTCGCATACCGGCGCGTCGCCCTCTTCCAGCCACTGGATATGGTCACCGCGAATCCCCTCGCGGATTTCCTGGGCCGGCCCGCGCCCGACAGCGGCAGGCGCCAGCTCACCTTCGGCCGCACGTTTACGGCACTCGGCCGCCAGCTCCAGGGTCAGAGCCTGGGGCAGGAAGCCATTTTGCTGCGACCAGCCTTTTTCGGCCAGGTCGTCGACGATACGTTGCAGCAGCGGGTGATCGAGGGATATTTGCATGGCGCGCATAGTATCCATACGCCTGTGAATTCGACAGAGCCGCCGAGCGTCTGAATACACTTTAGTCAGGTGACTGATAGGACTTCTCGACAAATCCTACGCCTGACACGGACAATAGTGGCCGACTGACAGGAGTCCCTATGCGTCGTTTGTTTTTTTCCGTGCTGATGTTCTGCGTTTTGCCCGCCTGGGCAGACAGCCATGACCAGTTGTACAAGGTCGCCGGCTGGGCCGAACAACGTGCGCATTTCAATGACGCCCTCAGTGCCGCTCAACAACGCTACCGCAATAGCCTGCCGCCGGCGGTGTACCAGGCGCTGGTGGACAACAGCAACAAACGCTTTGCCGCCCAGGCCATGGACCAGCGCGCCGAAGCGCAATTGCGCCAGCACCTGGCAGACCCGAAGCCCGCGCTGGCGTTTTTTCAGTCGCCCCTGGGCCGCAAGATTGTCGACGCCGAACTGCTCGCCACCCGCCGCGACCAGTTGGCGAAAAACGCCCAGGGCTTGCCGCACATGGAAGCCGATGCAACCCGCAGCCTGATCATCGGCCACCTGGCCCAGGCCCTGCCCGCGCGCGAAGCCGGTGCGGAAGTCAGCCTGGCGATTGCCGGTGTCGCGGCTGACAGTTTGAGCCAGATGATCCCCGGCCTGCTGGGCGGCGGCCAGGCCCAGGGCATGTTGAATGGGCAGCGCGAGCGCCTGATGCGGCAGATCGGCAATGACCTGAACAACACTCTGTTGTACGTCTATCGGAACCTGTCCGACCCGGAGCTGGAAGAGTTCGCGACATTTGCCGAGTCGCCGGAGGGTAAGGCGTATTACCAGGCTGCCCTTGCCGCCATCCGTGCAGGGCTTGCAGTCGGGCAAAGCACCTCCAGCCTGTCGCAATAACCCATGTGGGAGGGAGCAAGCCCCCTCCCACAGTTGGATTGTGCTACTTCAGATGCTCCGTGAGGAAACTGAAGTATTGCTGGCGGATCTCTGGAATTTCATTGGCCAGATGATGCCGGCCACGCGGCAGCATCAACACCTCAGGCTGATCGAACTTGCCCCGCAGCACCTGCAAGTTGTGCTGCCAGTCCACCGTCATATCCTCCTCGCCTTGCACGATCACTGGCCGCCGTGGGCTGCGCGGCGCGGCTTCGATGCGCCTGATCCAGCTCGCCAACGCGCCGACCCACGCCGTGGGCAGTTGGCGGGGTTGCAACGGGTCGGCTTCCAGGAACGGTTTGAAATCCGGATCATGGGTGTTCTCGCTGAACCGGCGGGCGATGCCTTTTACAAACGGGCGCAGCAGGTAATAGCTGACCTGCGACCAGCCCCAGGCGCGCGGCCGCACCAAGGGCGACAGCAGGAAGGTCTTGCCTTGGGCCGGGCTGTCGACGCCCTGGTTGAGCAAGTGGTCGACCACCACTGCACCGCCGGTGCTTTGCCCGAACAGGTGCCAGGGTTGCGGCAGTTGCAGGGTTTGAGCCTGGGCGAACAGCGCCTGCACCACCGCCTGGTACACCGCAAAATCATCGATGCTGGCACGGGCGCCACTGGACAAGCCATGGCCCGGCAAATCGCAGGCGATCACCACAAACCCCTGGTCCAGCGCCCAATCCACAACGTGGCGGTACAGTCCCATATGGTCGTAGAAGCCATGGAACATGAACATCGTCGCCACCGGCTGTGCCGGCCACCACACCTGCGCCACCACTTGGAAGCCTTGCACCTCGAAGCGCCCCAGGCGACTCACCGCCGGCACTTTGCGCGCAGGCAGGTCCAGCCCGTAGAAACGCTGGTAGACCCGGGCCTCCACAGAAAGCGGCTGCGCATCCACCAGGGGCCGCAAGCTTTCGCGTAGATGATCGGGGTCAAAAGTGACGGGCATAAAGGCTTCCAGACTGAGGGTGAAGATGAATATCGACCTGCGATATTCATCTGTCAGAGCAAGCATGGCAAGCTACGCGACCTCCGAGGATAGATCCGAATGCGACAGCACCTGCGCACTGCCCTGTTCGCCAGCCTGATTCTGGCCATTTGCACCGGTGTGCTGTGGACGGCCTATGACTGGTTCCAGGGCCGCTACCTGCGCGCCTTCAGCGAACACACGGCGGTGTTCTCCGGCGACACTCTGCGCCTGCCCGCCGAACTCGCGGGCCCGGGGCCGATCCGCCTGGTGCACTTCTGGGACCCGGCGTGCCCGTGCAACGTGGGTAACCAGCAGCATCTGGGCGAGCTGATCGAGCAGTACGCGCCTCAGGGCGTGGAGTTTTATGCCCTGCAAAAGGCCGGCAGCCACGGTCAACTGCCCGACAACCTGAACAGGATGAAAACGCTTGCCGCCCTGCCCGGCGCCGATCAGGTGCCGGCGACACCTGCCGTGGGTATCTGGGACCGCACGGGCAAGCTCGCGTATTTCGGCCCCTACAGTGAAGGGCTGACCTGTAATTCCAGTAACAGCTTTATCGAACCGATCTTGAAAGCCCTCGAGGCCGGGCGCGAAGTTGACGCCACCCACACCCTGGCGGTGGGCTGCTATTGCCAGTGGAGCAAGACATCAAACTGAACACAGGCTGTTCGACCGGCAAACTCCAGTCACCCCGGCGACAGGCTACTGTATCGTACGTTTTCGGCAGGATTGTAAGCATAGGAACACATGAGCCAATTAACCATTATCCTCTGGATACTCAACGTCATCGTCGATACATCCGGCCAGTTGGCTTTCAAGGCAGCGGCTTCAGCCAGCGCCGAGCATGACGGCCTGGCCCACTGGAAACACATGCTCAAGCGGCCGTGGATCTGGATTGGCGTTCTCTGCTATGTCTTCGAATTCGTGTTGTGGCTGGCGTTCCTGACATTGGTGCCGTTGTCGGTCGGCGTGATGCTGGGCTCCATCAACATTGTGGTGATCATGATTGCCGGTCGCTTCCTGTTCAAGGAAAGCCTGAGCAAATGGCGGTTGATCGGCATCATGCTGATCGCCTGTGGCGTGACCGTCGTGGGGTTTGAATAATGAAACGCTTTTATATCCTGGGTTTTCTCGCGCTGATCATTTTCGACACCTTGGCGCAGGTCAGTTTCAAGTTCGCCTCGGTGCATGCAGAACCCCTGACTATGGACGCCGCCTGGCTGATACGCGTATTTGGCGCCCCATGGATCTACGGCGCCTTCGTGGGTTATATCGGCGCGTTCTTCACCTGGATGACCTTGCTCAAATACGCCCCGGTGGGCCCGGCTTTTGCGGCCTCTCACCTGGAACTGATCAGCGTCACGCTGATTTCCGTGTGGCTGTTCGATGACAGCCTGACCCTGCCGAAAATCATCGGCGGCGCGTTGATCATTGCCGGCATTCTGTGCCTGGCACGCAGTGAAGACGAAGCCGGAAAAGTCATCGGTGCCGGTCGCTCCGAGACGCTTGCCTGATGATGCCTCGCGAGATTCCGCCCACCGCAGGGCTGCCCCTGCGCTGGCGGGACCTGCTCGGCCTCTCGGGCGACCTGGCCCCTGCCCTGGCCCGTCAACTGTCGATTCCGCTGCCGGCGCTGACGTGCTCCGGGACCGCTGCACTGGTGATCGCCCTAAGGGTTTTGCAACGGCGCATGCCGGGCCGTACCCGGCTCATCGTGCCGGCCTATACCTGCCCGCTGGTCGCCTTGGCCGCCCATTACTGCCCACCGTTGCAGGTGGTGCCCTGTGATTTGCAACCCGACAGCATCGACCTGGACGAACAGCACCTGGTGCAGTTGTGCGACGAAACTACCCTGGCGGTGGTGGTCACCCATCTGGCCGGACGCGTGGCTGATGTCGGAACCGCCAAGCGCATTGCCGGCGCCATCGGCGCAGCGGTCATCGAAGATGCCGCGCAAGCCATGGGTGCGCTGGACGATGGGCAGAGCGTCGGGCTCAAAGGCGACGTGGGCTTTTTCAGCATGGCGCTGGGTAAAGGCCTGACGACGGCAGAAGGCGGAGTATTGTTCAGCCGCGACCCGGTGTTGCATCAAGCGCTGCATCGCCAATCTCGCCAGGACCTGCCCTTCAGCCTGCGCTGGGAGTTGCAGCGCAGCGCCGAGCTGTGGGGATACGCCCTGCTTTATCGGCCGTACGGCTTGTATTACGTGTATGGCAAGGCCTTGCGCACGGCGCTGGCGCAAGGCGATGAAGTCGCCGCCGTGGGTGATGACTTTTCGGTCAACGACATTCCGCTGCATGCCCTGGGTGGCTATCGCCGCAGGGTCGGCGCGGCGGCGCTGGCTCGCTTGCCCGATCACCTGCAACAAGGGCGCACTCGCGCGTTGCGCCGCGCCGCACGCTTGAATGCCTTGCCCGGTGTCTCGGTCATCCTGGACCGACCCGGGCAGCAAGGCACCTGGCCTTTTCTGATGGTGGTGATGCCCTCGGCACAGGCCCGGGATACGGCGATGGCGCAGCTCTGGACCGCGGGGCTGGGCGTGACGCGCCTGTTCATTCACACCTTGCCGGATTACCCCGACGTGGCCCCCTTGCTGGCGCCTGGCAGCCCGCTCCCCCAAGCCCAGGCTTTCGCCCGCCGCACCCTGTCGATCAGCAACAGCCATTGGCTGACCGACGAACACTTCGAACAGGTCCTCGCCCAACTGAAGGTTATCGTTTCCAACCCTGATTGATGCGCGCGACCAAGCGACCATTCAATGCGTTCTGCTGCTGTTGCCAGATCTGCACCTGCGCCTCAGGCAGTTCTTCCTGACCATCGGATGCACTCAGCCAGCGCTTGAACTTGCTTTCATAGTGGTAGGCCGATACGTCACCCGTGACGTCCGCGCCAATGATCTGGCCTTGGCAGGCGTCGATCAGGTCATTCAAATGCTGCTCCAGGAACTCACCCTGGTCCCAGTTGGTGTTCACCACCTGCGGGCTCAGCACATCTTTGTCGATGGACAGATAAACCGGCAGCGAACGATCAAGCTGCGCCAGGAACGTACGCATCAACTCATCCGGATGGCCGAACGCACGATTGCTCGACCCGGCGCCAATCCAGTTCATCCAGCGCGTATCGACGTTGACGTTCCAGTAGGTCAGCTTGCGTTTGAGCAGCGGCGACCAGTGATTTTCCCAGGCGTGGCCCAAGGCAATGTCCTGCGAACCGATACCCAGCACATGCACATGCTCGACCTGAGGCAGACGGCTGGCCCAATACACCCACGAACCGCAGTGGATGCCGAACGGGTAACGCATGTTGTCGGGGTGGTTGTCGCAGATGATCAGTTGGTACTTCTGCTGCGCGGGCAGGCGGTTCAACAGGAGCTGGCTGAGATGGTGATAGTCGCCGCTGCCGGTAAACACGCAACCGTAATCGCTGGGCATCTGCGCGTGCAGGGCGGTTTCCAGTTCCTTGAACTGGGCCCAACGGCAGCCGAAGCGGATTTTCTCCTGCCAGGCCTGCAGCGGTAAGGTGATCGCGCCAGCAATGTCACTGACGGCACCATCGAAATCGAGAATCAGCGGTGCTCGGTCCAGGCTCATGCGGTGTGCTCCTGGTGCCATTGGTTGTCGCTTTCAAAATGATGACGCAAGCGGTTGCCCAGCTTGCGCAACAACGGGTTGCGCACCCAGACCAAGTGGCGCGTGAAGGTGAAGTCGGCACCGAGGTTGGCCTTGACCTGCGGGTCGGTCCAGCCCGCCACATAAAACTTCAGCCCATTCGCCACTGCGTACTCCAGGTTCACGAACCAGCTGACGAAGTACAGGTTGAACTCCAGCGCCTGCGGGTAATTGAGCCCGATGTACTTGTCGAGCAGCTTGTCGCCCTCCACGTAGCACAGGTTGTAGCCGATCAGTTCGTCGCAGTGCCAGTAGCAGAACACGCGCCCGTCAGTACCGGCGTCCCTGAGCAAGCCGGTGAAGAACTCCGGCGTGAGCAGGTCAAAATGGATCTCGCTCTGGTCGTACACCGCCTTGTACAACCCGTACAACTGCGTCAGCCAGGCATCATCGTTGAAGCGCTCATCGCCGGTGTCGAGGATTTCTACGCGCAACGCTTCGCGGCTGCGCAGTTTGCGTCGGATATTACGCCGACGGCTGTGGGACAAGCGCCCAAGGTATTCGTCGAGGGTGGTGAAGTTGATCGGCACATAAGCCAGTGCCTGGCCCTCGAGGCTGATGAAACCACGCCGCGTGCACTCATCGATCAAGGCTTGCGCGTAGCGGTTGTCGGCCTCGCTGAGCAGCGGGGAGTCGTGAGGCACGTCTTTGACGATGGTGAGTTTGCGCTGCGGGACGCATTCCTCTTGCAGCCACTGCGCAAGCTCCTGGGGCGATACGCCCTGGGGGAACGGCGCATATTCACTGACCGTGGTGCCCACAAAGCAGCTGTCGATACGCAACCATGAATGCCACAAGGCATAGCCTGGCCAGCCGCGCACACGCTTCACGAAGTCCTCGTCGGCAGTGGTCAACAGGTCGAATGGCGTGAAGAAGTACGGCAAGCCCTGGTCGGACAGCCGGGCATCAAAGCCTGCCGGCGGATGCTGCAAAAAGCGGCTGATCAGCGATTGCGCTTCCAGGCTGCAGGCGTAGGTCACGTCTGAAGGGCTGGGAACTGGCTTGGGTTGCGTGGCGCAGGTCATGAAAAAAGGCTCAAGGACGACGGGCGCAATAGTAGCTCATCGGCAGCGCTGGCCGCTTGAACCTTGGCTGTCACAACGGCGCATCAGCATTTCCCTCAGTCGCCAACAAACCGATTAGACTCCGTTGACCTTCAAGGTGACTGACTCAAGGACCGTCCATGAAACGCAGCCTGACCGTGCTCGCCCTACTGATTGCCGCCCTCCTGGCCGGCGCCGGCTGGTATGTCTACAGCAAGCAACCCACGCGTCAGGGCACGGTCATGCTCAACCATCTGCAAGGCTCCGTCACGGTGCGTTACGACGACCGTGGCGTGCCGCACATTCGCGCCGAGAACGAGGCCGACCTGTATCGCGCCCTGGGCTATGTGCATGCCCAGGACCGCCTGTTCCAGATGGAGATCATGCGGCGCCTGGCCCGTGGCGAGCTGGCCGAGGTGCTGGGCCCCAAGCTGCTGGAAACCGACAAACTGTTCCGCAGCCTGCGTATTCGTGAACGGGCCTTGAGCTACGTGGAACACATCGACCACGACTCGAACGCCTGGAAGGCCCTGCAAGCCTATCTGGACGGGATCAACCAATATCAGGACAGCCACGCCAGCCCCATGGAGTTCGATGTGCTGGGCATCACCAAGCGGCCCTTTACACCCGAAGACACCATCAGCGTCGCCGGGTACATGGCCTACAGTTTTGCCGTCGCGTTTCGTACCGAACCTGTGCTGACCTATATACGCGACCAGTTGGGCAGCGATTACCTGAAAGTCTTCGACCTGGACTGGCAACCCAAGGGCGCGCTCAACCTGGCCGCCGGCGACTGGAAAAGCCTCGGCGCCCTCGCCGCCCTGAGTGACAGGGCCTTGGCCGATAACGGCCTGCCGCAGTTCGAGGGCAGCAACGCCTGGGCCATCAGCGGCAGCCGCACCCAAAGCGGCAAACCGTTGCTGGCAGGTGACCCGCATATCCGCTTCTCGGTGCCGTCGGTGTGGTACGAGGCGCAACTGTCGGCGCCGGGCTTTGAGCTGTACGGCTACCACAACGCGCTGGTGCCGATGGCGTTCCTGGGGCACAACCTGGATTTCGGCTGGAGCCTGACCATGTTCCAGAACGACGATCTCGATCTGATCGCCGAAAAGGTCAACCCGGATAACCCCAACCAGGTCTGGTACCACGGCCAATGGACCGACCTGACCAGCAGCGAACAGCAGATTGCCGTCAAAGGCCAGGAGCCGGTCATCCTGACGCTGCGCAGCTCGCCCCACGGTCCGATCATCAATGACGTGCTCGGTGAAAATGCCGGCAAGACGCCGATTGCCATGTGGTGGGCGTTCCTCGACACCGAAAACCCGATCCTCGAAGGCTTCTACGAACTCAACCGTGCCGACACCCTGACCAAGGCCCGTGCGGCAGCCGCCAAGGTGTCGGCCCCCGGGCTGAATATCGTGTGGGCAAATGCCAAGGGCGATATCGGTTGGTGGGCCGCAGCGCAATTGCCGATCCGCCCGGCTGGGGTCAACCCGGCATTCATCCTCGACGGTAGCACCGCCCAGGCCGACAAGCCGGGCTTCTACCCGTTCAGCGCCAACCCTCAGGAAGAGAATCCGGCGCGTGGTTATGTGGTGTCGGCCAATGCCCAGCCGGCCTCACCCACGGGCATGGAAATCCCCGGCTATTACAACCTGGCCGACCGTGGGCAGCAGTTGAATACACAATTGAGCGACAACAGCGTGAAGTGGGACGTGAACAACAGCCAGGCCTTGCAGCTGGGCACCACCACCGCCTACGGCCCACGGTTGCTGGCGCCGTTGCTGCCGGTGTTGCGTGACGTCGTCAAGGATCCGGCCCAGTTGAAACTGGTGGAACAGCTTGCAAACTGGAAGGGTGACTACCCGCTGGGCTCCACCAGCGCCACGCTGTTCAACCAGTTCCTGTTCAACCTCACCGACGCCACCTTCCACCCGAAGCTGGGCGACGCCCTGTTCAAGACCCTGCTCACCACCCGGATGATCGACGCCGCATTGCCCCGCCTGGCCGCTTCAGCGGATTCGCCGTGGTGGAACGGCACGCGTGCCGACACCGTCAAGCTCGCCTGGGACAATAGCCTGGCGCACCTCAAGGCCACGCTCGGCGATGACCCCGGCCAGTGGCAGTGGGGCAAAGCGCACACCTTGACCCACGGGCACCCGCTGGGCATGCAGAAGCCATTGGACAAGCTCTTCAACGTCGGCCCGTTCCCCGCCCCCGGCACCCACGAGGTACCCAACAACCAATCGGCGATGATCGGCCCCGCACCCTGGCCGGTGACCTACGGCCCGTCGACCCGCCGCTTGATCGACTTCGCCGACCCGGCCCACGCCTTGACCATCAACCCGGTGGGGCAAAGCGGCGTGCCGTTTGATCGACACTATAGTGATCAGGCGCAAACCTACATCGAAGGAGGGTATGAACAGGCACATTTCAGTGATGAGGAAGTCACGGCCAATACCCGTGGCACCCTGAAACTATTGCCCGCCCGATAACTCGATCAATATGGGAGGGGGCTTGCTCCCGATAGCAGTGTCTCAGTAGCAGATGAGCTGACTGACACACGGCTATCGGGAGCAAACCCCCTCCCACACTTGGATCTGCGTTGTATCAGCGACTACTTTGCCCGCACCCGGCCCGGCGCTTCGCCGTAGGTTTCCTTGAATTTCTTGCTGAACGCCGCCTGGGACTGGTAGCCCACTTGCGCGGCGATATCCATCAGGCTCAGGCGCGACTGGCGCAGCAGGTTGAACGCCAGCTCCATACGCTGCGCACCCTGGAAGCCTACGACACGCTCAAACCGGCGCCGCAAAGTTAAGCCGGAACTGTTGCGGGGTCACGCCCAGCCGGCGATTGAATACACTGCGCATGTGCTGGGCATCGCGAAAGCCGCACTGGTAAGCCACCGTCTTGAGCGGTGCGCAGCTGCTTTCGAGCATCACCCGCGCCGCATCCACCCGGGCTCGCTCGACAAACTCAGCCGGCGTTATCCGTGCTTCACGGGCAAACACCCGGGAGAAATTGCGTGCACTCATATTGGCCGCCTTGGCCAGATCGGCGATGGTCAAATCCCCCGTCAGGTTCGCCAACACGTACAACTGCACCAGCGCCACCGCCGAGGTGTCTTCGGCGTGGGGCGTGAGGAACGGGCTGAACTGCGACTGCCCACCGGAACGCTGGGTGAACACCACCAGACGCTTGGCCACGCTCAGCGCGACTTCCGGGCCATGGTCCTGGGCCAACAGGTACAGCGACAAGTCGATGCCTGCGGTCACACCTGCCGACGTGTAGAGGTTGCCGTCCTGTGCGTAGAGGCGATCGGCATCGACCTGGGCTGTAGGGCACAGACGCGCCAGATCTGCGGCGTCGTTCCAGTGGGTGGTGACGGTTTTTCCATCCAGCAGGCCAGCGCGGGCCAGCAGGAAGGCGCCGTTGCAGATCGAACCGAAGCGTTGTGCTCTCTGTGTTGCACCGCGTAGCCAGTCATCGAAGGGGGCACCGAAATCCTCGAAGGGTAATTGCGGGCCGCCAGCGACCAGCAGCAAGTCGTAGGGTTCAAGGGCTTCGCGGTAATGCCGATGGGCCTGTAGTGACAGGCCGTTGGAGGCCGCCATCGTGCCATGGCCAAGGCCGATGACTTCCAGCTGGTAATGGTCCTGCGGCGGCAAAAAACGGTTGGCCTCGCAAAACACATCCATCGGCCCCGTCACATCCAGCGACTGGACGCCGGGAAAGATCAGAATGGCAACGGTTTTTTGCATGAGTAAACCTTATCTCTGGACTGGCGCGAAACCCTGTGGGAGCCGGGCTTGCCTGCGATGCAGGCGACTCGGTCTATCAGGCATACCCAGGTGATGCTATCGCACATTTGATCGCGTACAGCCTTGGCACGATGTGCAACCACATTGGCCGGGATCGCTCCCTCGCCGCGATGGCCCCTTTGCAGGCACACGACCAGACTGGAATCTTTCCAGAGGAGAGCCATCATGAGCACCACTATCGCCGGTATCCAGATCCCCGACAGCGCACTGGCCAAGGCCACCACCGAATACATTCGCGACGTCGAATCCGACCTGCTTTATCACCACTCCCGCCGCGTGTTCCTGTTCGGCGCCTTAAGCGGTGAACGCAAACAACTCGCTTACAACCCGGAGTTGCTCTACGTCGGCGCGATGTTCCATGACCTGGGCCTGGTCGAAGGCCATCGCAGTGACAACGAGCGTTTCGAAGTGGACGGAGCCAATGCGGCGGCCACGTTTCTCAAGCCTTACGGGCTGAGTGACGACGACATCGAACAGGTGTGGCTATCCATCGCCCTGCATACCACGCCGGGCGTGCCGCAGCATCTACGCCCAACCGTTGCGCTGGTGACGGCCGGCGTCGAGATGGATGTCCTGGGTATGGATTACGCAGCGTTTTCCAGCGTGCAGCGCGAGGCGGTGGTGCATGCGCATCCACGGGGTGAAGGGTTCAAGGAGTGCATCATCTGCGCCTTTGCCGACGGCTTGCGCCATCGCCCACAGACCACGTTCGGCAACGTGAAGACGGATGTACTGGTGGATCAGGAGCCGGGGTTCAAGCCGATGAATTTTGTTGAAGTCATCCGCAAATCGCCTTGGGCTTGAAATGCAATCAACTGTGGGAGCGGGCTTGGCCGCTCCCACAGTTTGATCCAGTTTCTTCAGGTAGACCTGATTAGACCGGTGCAGCCGCGCGGCGCTTGTCCGGCTGCTGCCAGCCATCCGCCGCCGCTTCTTCGATGGCTTGCTGGATGGCTTTCTTGCGGTGCTCTTCGGCACGACGGCTGAAGAACCACACCAGGAAGGTCACCAGCGACACCGCCAACAGAATCAGGCTGGCCACGGCATTGATCTCGGGTTTGACCCCAAGGCGCACCGCCGAGAACACTTCCATCGGCAAGGTCGTCGAGCCCGGGCCCGATACGAAACTGGCCAGTACCAGGTCATCCAGCGACAAGGCGAACGACATCATGCCGCCCGCCGCCAACGATGGCGCGATCATCGGGATCGTGATCAGGAAGAACACCTTCCACGGTCGCGCCCCCAGGTCCATCGCCGCCTCTTCAATCGACAGGTCCAGCTCACGCAGGCGTGCCGACACCACCACCGCCACATACGCCGCACAGAAAGTGGTGTGGGCGATCCAGATGGTGACGATGCCACGCTCCTGGGGCCAGCCGATCATTTGCGCCATGGCCACAAACAGCAGCAACAGCGACAGACCGGTGATCACTTCCGGCATCACCAACGGCGCGGTCACCAGGCCGCCGAACAGCGTGCGCCCCTTGAACTGGCTGATGCGCGTCAGCACGAAGGCCGCCAAGGTGCCCAGGGCCACCGCAGCCACCGCCGTATAGCAGGCGATTTCCAGCGAGCGGGCCACCGAGCCCATCAACTGGGTGTTGTCCAACAGGCCCACGTACCATTTGATCGACCAACCGCCCCAGACTGTCACCAGCTTGGATTCGTTGAACGAGTAGATCACCAGGATCAGCATCGGCAGGTAGATGAACAGCAACCCCGCCACCAGCATGAAGCTTGAGAAACTGACGCGCTTCATATCTTGCCCTCCATCTCTTTGGCTTGGCTGCGGTTGAACAGGATGATCGGCACGATCAGGATCGCCAGCATCACCACCGCCAGGGCAGAGGCCACCGGCCAGTCACGGTTATTGAAGAACTCTTGCCACAACACTTTACCGATCATCAGGGTTTCCGGGCCGCCCAGCAGCTCGGGGATCACGAACTCGCCCACTACCGGGATAAACACCAGCATGCAACCGGCGATGATGCCGTTCTTGGACAGCGGCACGGTGATCTTCCAGAAGCTGTTGAAGGTGCTCGACCCCAGGTCCGACGCGGCCTCCAGCAAGCTCTGATCATGTTTGACCAGGTTGGCATACAGTGGCAGGATCATGAACGGCAGGTACGAATAGACCACGCCGATATACACCGCGATATTGGTATTGAGGATCTGCAGGGGCTCGTTGATCAACCCGATGGACATCAGGAAGCCGTTGAGCAAACCGTTGTTGCTGAGGATGCCCATCCACGCATACACACGGATCAGAATCGCGGTCCAGGTCGGCATCATGATCAGCAGCACCAGCACGGTCTGCATCTCTTTGCGCGCGCTGGCGATGGCGTAGGCCATCGGATAGCCGATCAACAGACACAGGAGGGTGCTGAAGAACGCCATCTTCAACGAGCCCAGGTACGCGGCGATGTACAACTCGTCGTCACCCAGCATCGAGTAGTTGGCCAGGTTGAGCACCACCTGCAGTTTCTGCTCAACGAAGGTGTAGATCTCGGTGTAAGGCGGGATCGCGACGTCGGCTTCGGCAAAGCTGATCTTCAAGACGATGAAGAACGGCAGCATGAAGAACAGGAACAACCAAAGGAATGGAATCCCGATAACCACGTGTCGACCATCGGGAGTTATTCGTTGCAACTGGCGCTTGAGCTTCTTCATGTTCATGAGCGAAGTACCACGCCGCTGTCGTCTTCCCACCACACGTAGACCTGGTCGCCCCAGGTCGGACGCTGGCCACGGCGCTCGGCGTTAGCCACGAAGGACTGCACCAGTTTGCCGCTCGGCAGTTCCACGTAGAACACCGAATGGCCACCCAGGTAGGCAATGTCGTGCACTTTGCCGCTGGACCAGTTGTGCTCGCAGGTCGGCATTTCGGTGGTGACCAGCAGTTTTTCCGGGCGAATGGCGTAAGTCACGGATTTGTCTTCCACCGAGGTGGCGATGCCGTAGCCCACGTAGATGTCGCGGTCCAGGTCCGGGCACTTGAGCACCGCGTGGCCTTCGGCGTCATCCACCACCTGGGTGTCGAAGATGTTGACGTTGCCGATGAACTCGCACACCAGGCGGCTGGTCGGGGTTTCGTAGATATCGATCGGGCTGCCGATCTGGGCGATCCAGCCCAGGTGCATGATCGCGATGCGTTCAGCCATGGTCATGGCCTCTTCCTGGTCGTGGGTCACCATGACGCAGGTCACACCCACGCGCTCGATGATCTCAACCAGTTCAAGCTGCATCTGCGAACGCAGTTTCTTGTCCAGCGCACCCATCGGCTCATCGAGCAGCAGCAGTTTCGGGCGCTTGGCCAGGGAACGGGCCAGGGCTACACGCTGACGCTGACCACCGGACAACTGGTGCGGCTTGCGCTTGGCGTACTGGCTCATCTGTACCAGCTTGAGCATCTCGGCCACCCGGGCGTCGATTTCGGCCTTGGGGATCTTGTCCTGTTGCAGGCCGAAGGCGATGTTCTGCGCCACGGTCATGTGTGGGAACAAGGCGTAGGACTGGAACATCATGTTTATCGGCCGCTCGTAGGGCGGCATGTCGGTGATGTCCACACCGTCGAGGTAGATGCGACCTTCCGTTGGGCGCTCGAAGCCTGCGAGCATGCGCAGCAAGGTGGATTTGCCTGAGCCCGAACCGCCGAGCAAGGCGAAGATCTCGCCTTTCTTGATTTCCAGGGACACATCGTCCACGGCAATCGTCTCGTCGAACTTCTTCGTGACCCGGTCGATTTTGACCAACACCTTTTTCGGTGTCTGGTCGCCCTCGAGGGCTTTCTTATAGGCGCCGGAGGCAACTGCCATTTGCGAAACTCCCAACAAAGTTTTCTGTTCGACCAATACGGACGAAACCTTGGATAGTTTGAGCCTTACTTGCCCGTCTTGACCTTGGTCCAGCTACGGGTCATCAAACGCTGCACTTTCGGGGGTAACTCGAAGTTGACGAATGTCCGGTCGAGAACCGCCTGCGGTGGGTAAACCGCTGCGTCAGTGCGTATCGATTGCTTCATCAGCTTGTCCGCCCCTGGGTTAGGGTTGGCATAACCGACGACATCACTGACCTGGGCGATCACCTCAGGTTGCAGTAAATAGTTGATGAAGGCGTGGGCCTCCTTGACGTTGGTGGCGTCCTTGGGGATCGCCAGCACGTCAAACCACAGGTTGCCGCCTTCTTTCGGAATCACGTAGGCAATGTTCACGCCCTTGCCCGCTTCAGCCGCGCGAGACCTGGCCTGGAACACATCGCCGGAGAAGCCTGCCGCCACGCAGATGTTGCCGTTGGCCAGGTCGGAAATGTATTTGGAAGAATGGAAATAGGTCACGTAGGGCCGCACTTTGAGCAGCTTTTCTTCGGCCTTCTTGTAGTCTTCGGGGTTGGTGCTGTTAGGGTTCAAGCCCATGTAGTTGAGCACCGCCGGCAGCATTTCATCCGCCGAGTCCATGAACGATACGCCGCAAGTGGCCAGCTTCTTCATGTTTTCCGGTTCGAACAGCACGGCCCAGGAGTCAATATGATCGACGCCGAGCACTTCCTTGACCTTGTCGACGTTGTAACCGATGCCATTGGTGCCCCACAGATACGGCACTGCGTACTGGTTACCCGGATCGTTCTTTTCCAGTCGCTTGAGCAGCGCCGGGTCAAGGTTGGAATAGTTCGTCAGTAAAGACTTGTCGAGTTTCTGGAACGCCCCGGCCTTGATCTGCTTGCCGAGGAAGTGGTTGGACGGCACGACCACGTCGTAGCCGGTACGCCCGGCAAGCAACTTGCCTTCCAGGGTTTCGTTGGAATCGAACACGTCATACACGGGCTTGATGCCGGTAGCCTTTTCGAAATTGGCCAGCGTGTCGGTGCCGATGTAGTCCGACCAGTTATAAATATGCACAGTCGGGGCGGCCTGCACGCTGACAGCCAGCGTGATACCTGCACCCACCAGCAAGGCTTTGCGAAATAAAGAAATTGGCAAGTGGAGGTCCTCTTAAATAGTTGGGCCCAAAAGTTGTTGCCCGGCAACAAAACCGGCGCGCAACTTACCCTCGATAAACCGATCCGGCAAAACTTTCTGTCATTTAAATGTGTGGAAGCGGGTCATGTGGGAGGGGGCTTGCTCCCGATAGCGGTTAATCGGATACCCATATGTTGGTTG
>NZ_JBNPJV010000077.1:0-26924 GCF_050312585.1 Pseudomonas sp. R19M | reverse complement strand
TAGCGGTGTGTCAGTCACGGTTTCTGAACCTGACACACCGCTATCGGGAGCAAGCCCCCTCCCACAATTTATCCATCGCCCGCTCTATCGCTTACTTGCCCCCTCCTACAGTTAGCGTGTTGCCAAATCCAGATCCAATAACGCCGAACCCAGGCACTTGCCATGCGCATCCAGCGCCAGCGAACGGGTGACGCCACCGCGCAGAATCCCGGGCAACACGAAGTTCAGCGCCTGTACGTTCGGCAATTCATAACGGCGTACCGGCGCTGCACCCGGCTCGCGCAGACCGGCAAAATACTCGGCCACGCGTTCGGCTGTCAGCTGTTCACATAGCCATGGGTAGTCTTCGGCGCGGTAGGCAATGATCGAGATATTCGACGTATCGCCTTTATCCCCGGTGCGGGAATGGGCCAAGGTATGCAACTTCATGCCTGGATCCTCGGGTTGACCACACTACGCGGCACCATCAACGATGCCACCGCCACTACCTGGCGTACGCTCTTGCTCGCACCGCCGCCGCCTGACGGGCCGTTGGTGTAGAGGGTTTCCACTTCATTGCCGACCCGCACCGCCTCGTCGCGATCTTCGCAACGGGCAGCGACGCGCAGGCGGACTTCCCAGGGTTCGACGCTGCTGCGCGGGCCGTGCAGTGAATCCATGCCGATCAGTTCGGCGCGCACGTCCTGCATCTTCACGCCCGCCCACTCAAGGCGTTTGAGCACGATATCCCGGGCCAACTGCGCCCGTGCGACCGCACCCGGCCCGCCGTAGGACATCTGCCCCTCGCCAATCCAACCGTCCAGATAACCGACGCTGACCTTCAACTGCTCGGGCCGTGCATGTCCAGCGGCACCCTGGGCGCGAACGCGATCAATCCCCTCCTCCACGAACGCCACCCGAGAGAAGTCCGCCGTCACGTCCGGGGTCAAGTACGCCGCCGGGTCATGCACTTCGTAGATCAATTGTTCGGTACAGGTGGCGCGGCTGACCCGCCCGCCGGAACCTGAGACTTTGGTAATCACCGCCTCCCCCTCGGCATCCACCTCGGCCAAGGGAAACCCCAGACGGGCGAGGTCTGCCACATCCTTCACACCGGGGTCGGCAAAATACCCACCACTGACCTGCCCCGCGCACTCCAGCAAATGCCCCACCAGCGTGCCGCGCCCCAAGCGCTGCCAATCATCCGCCGCCCAGCCGAACTCAAACATCTGCGGCGCCAGAAACAACGAAGGGTCAGCCACGCGCCCGGTAATCACCACGTCGGCATCCGCGTGCAGCGCCTGCAAAATAGCGTCGACCCCCAAGTAGGCATTTGCCGAAATCAGCCGCTTGCCCAAGGAGCCCAGGGTCTGGCCGTTATCCAGCCGTTGTTCGGGCCGCAGGGTCGCCAAGACATCGTCGCCGATTGCAGCCACTACCCTGAGGTTCAACCCCAGTTCATCGACCATTCGCCGCACTTCAATCGCCGCCGCGACCGGGTTGGCTGCGCCCATGTTGGTGATCACCCGCAGGCGACGACGCCCCGCGTACCGCCCCACAAATGGCAACACACGGCGCATGCGCTCACTCAACAACGGGTCATAACCGCCCTGCGGGTCGCTGATGCGTGCCTGCTGCGCCAGCGCAATGGTGCGTTCAGCCAGGCATTCGAACACCAGGTAGTCCAGGTCACCCTGTTCGGCCAGTTCCACGGCAGGTTCGATACGGTCACCGGAATAGCCGGCGCCGGAACCGATGCGCAAGGTTTTCATCTCAAATCACTCCCAGGAGCAACGCGGTCAGGGTCATCAACACCGACGCGGCAAACAGAAAAGGGATGGTAAAGCGCTGGTGATCGGCCAGTTCGATCTTGCATAAGCCCACCAGCAGGAAGGTCGCCGGGGTCAGCGGGCTGACCGGGAAGCCGGTGGTGTGTACCCCCAGCAACGAAGCCTGGGCCACTTGCAGTGGGTCGACACCCAGTGCCTTGCCGACTTCGGCGATCACCGGCATTACGCCGAAATAGTAGGAATCGGGGTCAAACAGCAGGCTCAACGGCATGGAGATAAAACCCACCACCGCCGGGATCAGCTTGCCGTGGCCCGCAGGAATCTGCGCCACCGCCACCTCGGCCATCGCCTTGAGCATGCCGGTGCCCTGCATGATGCCGGTGAACACGCCGGCGGCGAGCAGGATACTGGCCATGGTCAGCGCGGTCTTGGCGTGGGCGTCGATGCGCGCACGCTGGGCGTCCACGTTCGGGTAGTTGATGCACAGCGCCACCACGGTGCCGAGCATGAACATCACCACCGGGTCGACCCAGCCGGCAATCATCACCACCATCACCAGCACGGTGAGAATCAGGTTGGCCCAGAACAGCCGCGGGCGGCGCAGCTGGATATCCGCGTCACTGAGCACCCGCTGCGGCACCGCATCCACCGTCGAGCCGGCGCCCAGGCCCAGGCGTCTTTCCTCACGCCGGCCCAGCCACCAGGCACACGCGAAGACAAATACCAGGCCGACGACCTGCACCGGAATCAGCGGCTGGAACAGATCCGCCACCGGCACATGCAGCGCGGCTGACGAGCGCAGTACCGGCCCGGTCCACGGCAGGAAGTTGACCCCGGCCGCCATGGCACATACACAGGCCAGGATGCGCTTGTCGATGCCCAGCCGCGTATACAGCGGCAGCATCGCCGGCACCGTGACCAGAAAGGTCACCGCGCCGGAGCCATCCAGATGCACGAGCAGCGCCAGGGTCGCGGTGCCTACAACAATTCGCGTAGGACGCGTCCCTACCGTACGCAGGATGCGATCAATGATGGGGTCGAGCATGCCGGCATCGGTCATGATCCCGAAAAACAGGATGGCAAAGACAAACATGCCCACCACCGGGGCGACGTTCTTGATACCGGTGATGATGAAGGCGCTGGTTTGCAGGCCGAACCCGCCGAGCAGCGCGGCGATGATCGGCAAGGCGATCAGGGCCACCAGCGGTGAGAGGCGTTTGCTCATGACGGCAGCGAGCAGGCACAGGATGGTAATGACACCCAGGGTTGCGAGCATGGGGGACTCCAGAGCGGCCTGGTTGGCCGGTTATTGTTTTCCCTGGAGTATTGGAAGCGGGTTAGTCTTTGTAAATTGGAATATTCACCGACCATCGTTCGGAAAAACAAAATGAAGCAATCCCAATGAAGAATTCAATCCAACACATCCAGGCTTTCCTTGCCGTGGCCCGCACCGGCAGTTTCACCAAGGCGGCCAACGAGCTGCACCTGTCACCTTCGGCCCTGACCGTGCAGGTGCAACAACTGGAGGACTGGCTCGGCGTCGCCCTGCTCGACCGCAGCCCGCGCCACGTCAGCATCACCGCCGCCGGCCGGGACGCGCGCGGCCCCATGGAAAAACTGCTGCTGGACCTGGACAACATCGTCACCGGCTCGCGCGATCTGGCGGCCCTGCGCCGAGGCGTGGTCACCATCGCCGCCCTGCCTTCGGTGTGTGCCGGTGCCCTGCCGCCGGCGTTGCGGCTGTTTCGCGAGCGTTTTGCCGGGATTGAAGTACGCCTGCAGGACTTGGTGGCCCATCGCATTCACGCGCAGGTGCGTGCAGGTGAAGTGGACTTCGGGATTGGCGTACGCGCAAGGCTCAGCCATGGCCTGGACTTCGTACCGGTGCTCAATGACCGCCTGTGTGCCTTCGTGCCGGTGGATCATCCCCTCACCCGCCATCGCCAACTGACCCTGGAGCAACTGGCGGACCAGCCGATCATCCTGACCGGCCGAGACAGCAGCGTGCGCGAGCAAGTGGATGAGCTATTCGATCAAACACGCTTGACGATGAATGCCGGCATGGAAGCCAACTACATGTCGACAGTGCTGGCACTGGTACGCCAAGGGCTGGGGATCAGCGTACTGCCGGAGTCGGCGGCGGACAGCCTGGAAGGCCTGAGCCGTATCCGTATCGATCATCCCGGGGTGAGCCGGGAGATCGGCTTGATCAGACGTAGCGGCCTGGGCTTGAGCCCGGCTGCGCAACGCTGTTTTGACCTGCTGGGCGAACAACTCGCTCCCTAGCGCCACGCCCGGCAACGCGATGCTGGTGAGTCACTGCCCGCACGCCGCAATCGCGCACCTCAGCCCAGCATCGGCACATGCCTGGGATGGCTGGCAACGCGAGCCAACCAGGCCTGCACCCCCGGATAAGCACCCAGGTCAAAACCACCTTCATGGGCCACATGGGTGTAGGCATACAAGGCTACGTCGGCAATCGAGAACTGCTCTCCCACCAGATACGGCGTGAGTTGCAGTTGACGCTCCATGACTCTGAGCGCCTTGTAGCCGCCTTTGTGCAGTTTCTGGTACTCCTCCAGGCGCTCTTGCGGCAGGCCCAGGTAAAACTGGATAAACCGCGCCACGGCAATGTACGGCTCATGGCTGTACTGCTCGAAGAACTGCCATTGCAACACCTGGGTGCGCAGGCGCGGTTCGGAGGGCAGGAACTCGCTGCCATCGGCCAGGAAGTTGAGGATCGCATTGGATTCCCACAGGCAGGTGCCGTCTTCCAGTTCCAATACCGGAATCTTGCCATTCGGGTTCTTGGCCAGGAATTCGGCGGTCTGGGTGTCGCCGTTGAGGATATCGACATCGACCCATTGGTACGCAATGCCCAGTAGGTTGAGCATCAACTTGATCTTGTAGCAGTTGCCCGACTTGTAATCGCCATAAACCTTGTACATGGGGCTCCCCTTATGCCGCTTGCGCGTGCTGTGCTTGACGGACCACCGCGGCCAGGCGCTTGAGACCTTCGTCCAGGCGGGCCGGGTCAATATGGCTGAAATTGAGTCGCAACGAGCCCGAATGCTGATCCGGCTCGGAAAAGAACGGTTCACCGGGCATGAACGCGACGCCCTGCGCCAATGCTTGCGCCAACAAGGTGCGGGTATCGAGGGGTTGTTTCAAGGTCAGCCAGAAGAATAATCCGCCCTGGGGCACTTGCCAGTCGGCCAGTTCGTTGAAATGACGCACCAACGCGGCCTGGAATGCGTCGCGGCGCTCACGGTAAAAACTGCGCAATTGCACCAGGTGCTGCTGGTATTTTTCAGTGCCGATCCATTGCATCGCCTGCCACTGGCCGACGCGATTGGTATGCAGGTCCGCTGACTGCTTGAGCTTGAGCAGATGCGGGAACAAATCCGGGCTGGCGATCAGATAACCCACGCGCAGGCCGGGCAACAGTGTCTTGGAAACCGTGCCGGTGTAGATCCAGCTGGCTTTTTTCAGGCGCCCGACGATGGGCTGTGCGCTGCCGCCATCAAAGGTCAGTTCGCGGTAGGGCTCGTCTTCGATCAGGGTCACGCCGAACTCATCCAGCAAGGCGGCTACGGCTTCGCGCTTGGCCTCGCTGTAACGCACGGCCGACGGGTTTTGAAAGGTCGGAATCAGGTAGATGAACGCCGGTTGATGGCGTTCAAGGCTGGCGCGCAATTGCGCCAGGTTGGGGCCGTCGGCTTCCAGTGGCACGGTGAGGCAGTCGGCGCCGAACAGTTGGAAGATCTGCAGCGCGGCCAGGTAGGTCGGGCCTTCCAGCATGATCGGCGTGCCCTTGTCGATATACAGCTTGGCCGCCAGGTCCAGGGTTTGCTGGGACCCGCTGACGACCAGCACTTGGCTGGCCTGGCACGCCACGCCCAACGCACGGGCCTCGGCCGCCAGCAATTCGCGCAGCGCAGGCTCGCCTTCGCTCATGCCGTATTGGCCCATGTTCAGCGGCATATCGTCCCAATTCAACGCGGGCAACATCGCTTCGGCAGGCAGGCCACCGGCGAAGGACATCACCTCCGGACGCTGGGCCGCCGCGAGGATTTCACGGATCAAGGAGCTTTTGAGGCGCGTAACACGTTCAGAGAAGGCCATAAGGTCACCGCTAGCGAAGCCTGTGGGAAATACGTCAAACTGGTTGACCGAAATTACGACGACTTGCACGGATACGTCAATATGCTTGACCTTAAAAACCCCACCGCCCAGCAAGCGGCCATGGAAGCGTTCTTCTTCGGCTACCAGGCCTTTACGGCCAAGGCCGACGAGATGCTCGGACGCCGTGGCCTTAGCCGTGTGCATCAGCGCATCGTGTTTTTTATCGCGCGCTACCCGGCAATCAGCGTGAAGCAACTGCTGGAATTGCTCGGCGTGAGCAAACAGGCGCTGAACATGCCCCTGCGCCAATTGCAGGAAATGCACCTGGTCAACAGCGTTGCGTCCGAGACCGACAAGCGCAAACGCCTGCTGGAACTGACCGAAGAAGGCCAGCGTTTCGAGCAGTCATTGCGCCGTGAGCAAGTGAAGTTGTTGCAGCGCGCCTTCAACGAAGCCGGGGAAGAGGCTGTGACGGGCTGGCTGGCGGTGAATCAGGCGCTGAGTGCGGCGAATTAGCCTTTCATCATCTTTTGTGCAGCTGATCGAAAACATTATTTGCTTTATTTGTATACAAAAGCATAATCCTCTGCGTGCGAGTTCCTGACCTATTGGTCAACAAAACCCGCCAGTACCTCAAAGCGCTGTTGCCCACATTCGTGACCGGCGCGGGAAATAACAATAAAACTCTTGAGGAGTACTCGCTGTGGATAGCCGCAAATCCGAAGCCCCTACGCTGGAAATCGCCCCGCCTGGCAACAGTTGGCTGGAACGCCTGTTCAAACTCAGCTTGCATGGCACCACAGTGAAGACCGAACTGATCGCCGGCCTCACCACCTTCATCACCATGGCGTACATCATCTTCGTCAACCCCAACATCATGGCCGACGCCGGTATCGATCACGGCGCGGCATTCGTCGCCACCTGCATCGCCGCCGCGTTGGGCTGCCTGTTGATGGGCCTGTACGCCAACTGGCCCGTGGGCCTGGCGCCGGGCATGGGCTTGAATGCGTTTTTCACCTACACCGTGGTCGGCACCATGGGCTACCACTGGGAAACCGCGTTGGGTGCCGTGTTTATTTCCGGCGTGCTGTTCATGGGCCTGACATTGTCCCGCGTGCGCGAATGGCTGCTCAACAGCATCCCGGTCAGCCTGCGCCATGCCATGGGCGCAGGCGTGGGCCTGTTCCTCGGGGTGATTGGCTTGAAAACCGCCGGCATCATCGTCGACAGCCCGGCCACGCTGATCAAGCTCGGCTCGCTGCACGAACCGGCACCGCTGCTGGCGGCCGTGTGTTTCCTGTTGATTGCCATCCTCAGCTACCACCGCGTGTTCGGTGCGATCCTGATCAGCATCATCGCCGTGACCCTCGCCGGTTGGGGCCTGGGCCTGGTGCACTACAACGGCATTCTCTCCACGCCGCCGAGCCTGGCACCGACCTGGATGGCCATGGATGTGAAGGGTGTATTCAATGTCAGCATGATCAGCGTGGTATTCGCTTTTCTTTTTGTACACATGTTCGACACCGCAGGTACACTGATGGGCGTCGCGCAGCGCGCCGGGCTGGTCAATGCCGACGGCAAGATCGATAACCTGTCCCGCGCGCTGAAAGCCGACAGTGCTTCCAGCGTGTTCGGTGCCATGGTCGGCGTGCCGCCAGTGACGAGCTACGTGGAAAGCGCTGCCGGTGTCGCCGCCGGCGGCCGCACGGGGTTGACGGCCGTGACCGTAGGCGTGCTGTTTGTGGCGGCGATGTTTTTTGCGCCGCTGGCCGGGATGATTCCGGCCTACGCCACGGCCGGGGCGCTGATCTACGTGGCAATGTTGATGATGGCGAGCATGGCGCATATCCATTGGGATGAAGCCACCGACAGCATCCCAGCGATTGTCACCGCGATCATGATGCCCCTGACTTTTTCGGTCGCCGACGGTATCGCCCTGGGCTTCATCACCTATGTGGCGCTCAAGGCAGGCACCGGCAAGTACCGCGAAATTTCCGTGAGCCTGTGGGTGCTGTGCGCGATCTTTATCGCCAAATTTGTATTTCTATGAAATAGCGACAAGTTTTCAGCGGCAAGCGACAAGCTTTCAACTTGCCGCTTGCAGCTTGTCGCTGACAACTGGAGGAATGACATGACGATTGAAACCTGGCTACTGTTCAGCGGCGCAGCGTTGGTGGTGATCCTGATCCCGGGGCCACTGTCACTGTTGATGATCAGCAACAGTCTCAACTACGGCCTGCGCCGTTCGTATCCAGCGTTTCTCGGTGGGGTGTTTGCCTCGATCTGCCTGTTGAGTGCCTCGGCCCTGGGCCTGGGCGCCCTGTTGCTGGCATCGGAACAGTTGTTCAGCGCTTTGAAGATCCTCGGCGCGGCCTACCTGTTCTACCTCGCCTGGCAAAGCTGGCAGCAATCTCGCCAGCCAAGCCAGGCGGCCGTGGTGCCGCAGGCCCTAGCGACGCCACGCTTTCGTGCGCTGTTTGGCCGAGCGTTTGTGCTCGGCGCCAGCAACCCCAAGGACATCCTGTTCTTCGCCGCCTTCCTGCCGCAATTTCTCAGCAGCCAGCAGCCGTTCCTGCCGCAACTGGTGATCATGATCGCCACCTGGACCCTGCTCGACCTGCTGTGCAAACTGGCCTACGGGCTCAGTGCCCATGGCGCTGCGCGTTACTTGCGCAGCGGCAAAGGCCAGAGCTGGTTCAACCGCGTCAGCGCCGGGCTGTTCGGCGGCGCCGGGATGGTGTCGTTGGTCAAGGCGACGGGGCCACTTTGACGAAATAAACGCTGGGTGGAATCTTGCCTGAAACAGGCCATTGAATGCCCGCCACGATCCGCACCAGGCGCCCCTCTTCCAGAGCACGCTTGACTCGCGCGAATATCATCGAGCTCGGATGACGGTTGATGGCTTTATTGAACCAATCATCCGTCAGCCCGCCACGCAATATGATGGACGCACGCTCAACCCAATGAATGGCGATGTAGTACAGCTTGTTTGAAAGAGGATGGGTGGCGACCAATTCACTCGTGGGCTTTCTGCCATGCCTGACGCTCATCTCCTCCACATCGAAACCCTGCTGTTGCAGCACGCGCCGGACTGCCGGAAGCTGCGCATTGTTTCGTTCGAGTGCCAGCTTACTGCGGGCGGGCCGTAATGCGGGGTCTAACCCAGTCACGCGAAAATCGATACGAGTAAAGCCCAGGGTCTTGTCGTTGTAACCGACAAACAGAGACACCCCGCGCCTTTCGGTGGGCCGCAACATTCTCAGCAAATCATCCGTCTGACCGGGCCTTGCAGGGGCAGCAGGCAACCACTTGTCCAAGGTCGCACGGATATTGAGCAGGTGAGTGGCCGTTGCAGGGCGCCGTGGGCCTGACAACTCGATCATTCTTGCAACCGTGAAGTCTTGGCTTTTACGGGTCAGGGTGGGAAACGCCTCCCCCACGTACTGCGTCAGCGGCTTATCGAACAGCGGCAGATGAAGCTGCCACCCCTGGGCTGAAGTGCGTGAGGCCGGAAGAGGCTGTTCACTCGGCGCCGTGCGGGTCCAACGCTCGATGTCGGCACTGGCCAAGGACACCAGCGGTTCATCCCTTGTAATAAACACGATGCGGTTCAACGGTGCCTGATCGCCCTGGGGAAGCAGCCGGTAATAACCGCTCAAAGGATCCATCAGGCTGGTATTCGCGGGTGCCACTCGCAGGGCGTTGTAGGAAATGCCTGGGCTGGCCAGAGGTACATGAAACACCCCGGGCGCCGGGGAACTCAATTGCTCGGTAACCGGAATCTGCATGCGCCAATCCAGCCAATGGGTCGCCGGGTTGGATGACTGCAGGATGGCGTCCTCCGTCGCGGTGCGTAAAACCGGTGGCCACCAGTCAGGCGGTGCTGACGCGGGCGCACGCCAGGGGTTGAGCACGCCTGAACTCGTCCCGGCCACCGGTTGGGGGGCGTCTGCGCCGAGTAACCGCTCGCTCTGTCGAGGACTGTTCAAGATCAATTCATTCTGGCCGGCGACCCGGGGGTTCTTCAAGCGAAACGCCGGCTCGTTGCCGCGTCGGTAGACCGGATAATGGTGCGTGTCGTCAGCCACAAATGACGCGCCGTCCTTCACATGGATGCCGAACCGATCCGGCCCCTTCAACGCCACGGCCCCTTTGGGCACGCCCTTGATTTTGAAATGCTCCAAGGCTTTGAGCTGCATCACGGGGGGCGGCGCAAGCCGGGTTGAGCCACCCTGCGCGGACATGCGCAGGCGATGAATACGCCCCAACGCAGCCCTTGCGATGGGGCGAGCGACACGCGATGTGCCCTGCCCTGCCGGCTTCGGGCCGGGCATGACATTCACTAGCAGGTCGACGATCAAAAAACTGCTCATGAAGCCCACATCGACAGCATCGTGCGCATCGCCAAAGCGATGGTAGTGGCGCGCCGCAAGCAGCAGCTCATAAACATCATTGAGCACGCCGAACAAGGGAAAGAAAAACTGCGAGAGAAACGCGACGATCCGGCGAATGCGAGTCTGGCCCTGCTCACCCAGCCGCTGCGTTCGGTACTGTTCCAGCTCTTTGCCGGAACGGCTGGATGCCTGGGCCTGGCGCTGCAGTTCGAGCACGTTGGCTTGATACAGCAAGGCCTGGGCATCGCTGTGGGAGGTGGCGACAATCGCCAACCAGTCCTGCGGATCACTGGCGATCTGTTCATGGATGATGCTTTCTATCTCACTCAGTTGCGCCGTGGGCTCCAGGTGCTTGATGTTGAATGAGCGAATGAACTCGATCCCCCGCAGGATCCCCTTGACCATGGAAACGCCCGGCAAGGGATAGGGGATATCGAACACCCCAGCAGGCGTAGCGGCCCGAGCCGGATGATGAGTGAGCGCCTCAAACGCCCAGCCGGGTGCGACCTGCCGCGCCAGCAGCCTGACGTTGCCAGGCAGTGCGCCGACTCGATTCAACTGCGCTCGGGCCTGTTCCAGGCTGCCGTACTCAGTGAGTACCCACCCTTGCGGAGCTTCGGGCCAATAGACCACACACTGATCAGTGAGCAGGTCTTGCACCACCACCAGCCCTGCGATGTAGCGATCATGCTGCATGGTGTGCCCTACCAGGTGCACCACATGCAATTGCAGCGCAGGCTGGAGCGTTCGCGTCGCCATGGCGCTGCGCAACAACGCCTGCGCACTCGCCGTCAGCCCCTGCTGAGCCGCCGAGTAGAGATGCTGTGCAGCACCCGCTTGCAACGTGCGATTCAATAACGCGGGAATACGCCCCTCAGTCGCTGTGGGGGCAGCACCGGCAGGCGGATAAAACACTGATTGGATCAACCTGTCGTACTCGCCACCGATATCCAGTGAAGCCACCATGGGGATCAGGTAGGCGGCGTTCAGGCGTTCTTGCCGCTGGGGTTGCAGATAGCGGGCGCGGTTGAATCGCCAGTGTGTCCAGGGCGCCAACGGGTCCAGGTTATGCAGCGCCAATTGCAGCAGGCTGAACGTCGTGCGCTCAAGGGTAGCGGTCAATATGGGTTTGCGGTCCCCGACTGAGCAGCGGCTTTCCCACCCGCAAAAGCTGTCCTGCACATCATCGGGCAGATCAATCAACGGTTGCTCGATATCCAGCTGCGCCGGCATGTCATCCTGGCGCAGGCGGTCCGTCAGCGCACGGCGGGCAAACGAGCCGAGGTCAGGCAGGCAGTCTTGCAGGTGACGGGCGAAGGCGAAGGCGCTGCTCAACTGCAAACGCCACAAGCGCCTGAAATGCTTGCGCTGGGCACGGGATGCAGCGGCCAACCAGGCCGGTATTTTCTTCGACTCAGACGCGACCTTGCGCATCAGTTCAACATGGGTTTTCGCCTGGTTCAGCGCGCTGTTCGTCGGCACCATCAGGTGGCCTTGCAGCTCGAACATCAACAGCGAACGACTCAACCCGGCATCCGTCACTTCGCTGAAAAGACGCGTGATGTCCTCAGTGCTCCTGTGCAAGCGGTCGTAGGTCCCCAGCAGCTTCTTGAGGCTGGTGAGTACTGGCTTGCCGGGGATGTCGAGGTAACGCACGTTCAGGGTTTCACGCGCGGCATGGGCGCGCAGGTCGCGGCGCTTGTCGTGCTCCACGCAACCCCATAGCGCCGAATCGTCACGGCTGCTCAAACTGGCCTTGAGGCTTTGAGTCAAGGCGTCCAGCCCGGAAAATGCAACCAGGCCACCTGCTGCACCGAACGCGTACAACACCACCGGTCGCTGGCGGGTCGGGACCCTCACGGCGGCGGCGGTCGTGATGACCCAGACGTTGTGCAGGGGGTAATAGGCATCGGGTTCGTTGCCGATGGCGATGGACATCACTCGGGTCTGACTGCCCGTACGTCGGGAGGCCAGAGGCTGGTCTATCACTTCAATCATCAGCGCCCGATGCGCACTACCCAGCAGCTTGAGCTGGTGCTGCAACACAACCTCGCAACGCAGCGCCTCGGCTTGAGCATTCAGGAACAACGAAACACGCCTGGGCGTGCCTGCCCCGCCGGGCCGCTCGGCCCAAAAAACCAGGTCGAGTGCACGTTGCGGCGCATCCTGCATCAAGGCTTTCAACGCTTGCGCATGAACATCTCGCTGGCTCATCAGTGAAAGCAATGCCTGATAGGCTGGCGTTTGTGCACTGGGATCATCCGTGGCCAACAGCGTGACCAGGCCCTTTTCGTAGCGTTTGACCTGCCGCTCCAACGTCAGCATCGCCAACGTGGGCGCCGTGCTGGCAAACACAATCTCCGCCTGCCGGCGTTGGCGGTCCCAGCGCAGTAATTGATCACGCAGCAGACCCAGCCGAGCGCCGCCGACCTGTTGTTTGCGCGCGCCTTCCACATAGGCAAGAAAAGCCCCGGCCTGCAGCGGTTGGGGCCGAGGCCGAGCGGTTGAAAACACCTGCGCGAGATTGACCTGCATCGCACAGGCCAATTCATTGGCCCATTGCCCACTCAATAACGCCTCGGCCCCTTGTGCCAGGGCGTCGCCGGTCACTGCGTGGCCCCGCACGAAGCGGGTTGTCGGGGACAAGTCCGCCGGCGGGCAGGCTCCGTTGCGCTGATCCAGGGGTAAACACTGCCACAGTTTGTGAAAGCGCTCGCGGCCCAACTCCAGCAAGCCGCATTGAAGGACGTCGAAGCTGGGGTATTCATGAAAATTGCGCCCTCCACCCGGCAGGTAGAGGACATGGGGCGCATCAACGGGCTCGCCTTCACGGTATAGATGCAAGGCACCGGGAATCGCCAGCGCAGGTGAGCCGGGCCACAGCAACCGACCCACTTGCACACTGGCCCAGCTACCGCCGGCACGCTCCCGCGCTTCGGCGCTCGGGGCGTCGATGACCGCCTGGACCATCAGCATTCCCGCGCTCGATAACTCGTCGAGTTGGCGCGCGATGAAGGCGCGATCGGCGAAGAGCTGTGTGTGCAACGCAGCCCAACGTTCCCGCCGCGTCAGCCAGGAACCCTGCACCAGCGTGTCCCAGTAGGCTTTTTGCGCGCCGGCCAAGACCTCGAGCAGCCCCATCGCACACAGTCGTTGCAAGGCTTGCAATGGGGTGTAGGGCAAGCGCCGGCGCGGGCGGCCCTTGATGCTCAACGCGGTAAACGCGTTGACGTTGACCGCCACCGACGGCTGCACCAGCGAGAACAAGGCCCGATCAGTCAAGGTATCGACCTTTTGCGCTGCCCGGGGTGGCTTCGGTTCGGTAAAAATCAGGCTGTCCGGGTCCATCTCGAACGCTTTGCGCAGCTCGGTTCGCAGCACATTCAGCACTTTGGGTGAACGACCGAGCAGATGAACCAGCGCTTGGGTCGATTCGCTGCACCGCAGGTCGGCAAGGGCGATCTGATTGATCAGGCGGCTGGGGTGTGGATGGGTGTTGATTCGCCAGCGCAATTGATCGCGGATGCCCTGGAGTGCGGCTTCGGCGGCCACTGCTGAATCATCGGTGTCGAGGAGCGGACCCATGGTGCTTTCTTCTCAATGAGGAAAGCACCCAGCCTAGGCAACGCCGTCGGCCCAAGGGCGCTAGATAATTGATCCCATGCCCCATAAAAAAGCCCGCAGTGTGGGCGGGCGAAAACCAACGAAGAGCTTTGGGGGTGTGAAGCGAGGTGACGCTAGCTACCGCGATAGGTGGAGTAGCTGTAAGGCGAAATCAGTAGCGGCACATGGTAATGCTCCTGTTCGGCGTTGATCCCGAAGCGCAACACCACCACATCCAGGAAAGCCGGCTCCGGCAGTTGCACGCCACGGGCGCGGTAGTAGTCACCGGCGCTGAATTGCAGTTGGTACACGCCGCTGCGGTAGGCATCGCCTTGCAGCAGGGGCGCATCGCAGCGGCCATCGCTGTTGGTGTGTGCGGTGGCGACGCGTTCAAGCTGCGCGCCTTCGACGCGATACAGCTCTATCTTGATCGCGCTGCCGGGGCAGCCGTGTGCGGCATCCAAAACGTGTGTAGTCAAACGTCCCATGGCGTCGGCGCGCCTCCCGTGGTCAGTTAAAGAGTGAGCCGCACTTTTTCAGGGCAGCGAAAAAGCCGGCGATGGCTGATTAAGACACTTTTTAAAAAAATTGTACACAATAAAAATCACAAACCTTTGCATCAGTCCGCGCCCGGTACTCAAACAGGCGATTCATACGTAATCCTTGCTTTTAAACGACCTTTTGTCCATTAGCTGACCAACCAGGCAAGTTTCTTGCTACACCATTCACACAGCGTCCCGCAGAAAAAATGCAGAAATGCGGGCTTACAAAGTGGCTGATAAGTTGTATACAATCACTCATCGCCAACACGACGAACAAGAAGGAAGACTGCAGTGAGCGCTGACTACCCACGCGACCTGATCGGTTACGGCAGTAACCCTCCTCACCCCCATTGGCCGGGCAAGGCGCGCATTGCGCTGTCTTTCGTA
This sequence comes from Pseudomonas sp. R19M, assembly GCF_050312585.1. Lineage (NCBI taxonomy): Bacteria > Pseudomonadati > Pseudomonadota > Gammaproteobacteria > Pseudomonadales > Pseudomonadaceae > Pseudomonas > Pseudomonas sp. R19M. The sequence goes on along the minus strand of NZ_JBNPJV010000077.1, from coordinate 12,104 downwards.
CTCAACTACGAAGAAGGTGGTGAGCGCAATATCTTGCATGGTGACAAAGAGTCCGAAGCCTTCCTCTCGGAAATGGTCTCGGCCCAGCCGCTGCAGAGCGCACGCAACATGAGCATGGAGTCGCTGTACGAATACGGCAGCCGGGCCGGTGTGTGGCGCATTCTCAAGCTGTTCAAGGCATTCGATATTCCGCTGACCATCTTCGCCGTAGCCATGGCAGCCCAACGCCATCCGGATGTGATCCGCGCCATGGTCGACGCCGGCCATGAGATCTGCAGCCATGGCTATCGCTGGATCGACTACCAGTACATGGATGAGGCCCAGGAACGCGAGCACATGCTCGAAGCTATCCGCATCCTTACCGAATTGACCGGCGAGCGCCCACTGGGCTGGTACACCGGGCGCACCGGCCCCAACACGCGGCGGCTGGTGATGGAGGAAGGCGGTTTCCTCTACGACAGCGACACCTACGACGATGACCTGCCCTACTGGGAACCCAACAACCCCACCGGCAAGCCGCACCTGGTGATCCCCTACACCCTGGACACCAACGACATGCGCTTTACCCAGGTGCAGGGGTTCAACAAGGGCGATGACTTTTTCGAGTACCTCAAAGATGCGTTCGACGTGCTTTACGCCGAAGGCGCCGAGGCCCCGAAGATGCTTTCGATCGGCCTGCATTGCCGCCTGATCGGCCGTCCTGCGCGCCTGGCTTCGTTGAAGCGGTTCATTGAATACGTCAAGGGTCACGAGCACGTCTGGTTCACTCGCCGGGTGGACATTGCGCGTCACTGGCAAGCGACCCATCCCTATGCGGGAGCGGCGAAATGACTGCATTCCAGAGCCTGAAACCCTCGACCCTGAGCCGCGACGAATTCGTCAACGCCTTCGCCGACATCTACGAACATTCGCCATGGGTGGCCGAAAAGGCCTTCGACCTGGGCCAGGATGCGTCGATCGACCAGATCGAGACCCTGCACCAACGCATGAGCGATATCCTGTTGAGCGCCGATCACGCCAGCCAGCTGGCCCTGATCAACGCTCACCCGGACCTGGCCGGCAAAGCCGCCGTCCAGGGCCAACTGACCGCAGCCAGCACTGATGAACAGGCCGGCGCGGGGATTCACCAGTGCACGGCCGAAGAGTTTTCTCGCTTCACCGAGCTGAACGAAGCCTATAAGGCCAAGTTCAAGTTTCCCTTCATCATGGCGGTAAAAGGCAGCAACCGGCACCAGATCCTGGCCGCGTTCGAAACGCGCATTCACAACCCGGTGGACACCGAGTTCAAATGCGCCCTGGCCGAGATCAACAAGATCGCGTTGTTCCGATTACTGACCCTCTAAACGACCATCCCCAGCCACTCAATCCAAGGCAGACAAGAAGAATGAAAGCTTACGCCGTACCTTTCGAAAAGTTCGTCAACCTGGCCGATGCCCGCCTGGGCACCAAGATCCTCTCGGTGACCGATGACTGGTTCGCCGACGCCAACCGCCTGTTCCAGCCGACCCCGGCCGTGTGGAAGGAGGGCGTTTTCGATGACAACGGCAAGTGGATGGACGGCTGGGAATCACGCCGCAAGCGCTTCGAAGGCTACGACAGTGCCGTGATCCGCCTGGGCGTACCGGGCTCGATCAAGGGCGTGGACATCGACACTTCATTCTTCACCGGCAACTACCCGCCGTCGGCGTCCCTGGAAGCTTGCTTCCTGGCCTCGGGCGACCCTGACGAAAACACCCAGTGGGTGGAAGTGCTGTCAGCCGTCGAGCTGCAAGGCAACAGCCACCACTACCATGAAATCAACAACGACCAGGCGTTCAGCCACCTGCGCTTCAACATCTACCCGGACGGCGGCGTGGCCCGTCTGCGTGTGTACGGTGTGCCGTTCCGCGACTGGTCGTCGGTGGGTGACAACGAACAGGTCGACCTGGCTGCCGCACTGAACGGCGGTCGCGCCCTGGCCTGCTCCGATGAACACTTCGGCCGCATGAGCAACATTCTGAACCCGGGCCGTGGCATCAACATGGGCGACGGCTGGGAAACCGCGCGTCGTCGTACACCGGGCAATGACTGGGTGATCGTCGCCCTGGGCCATCCGGGCGAGATCGAGAAGATCATCGTCGACACCCTGCACTTCAAGGGCAACTACCCGGACACCTGCTCGATCCAGGGCGCATTCGTGAAAGGCGGCACCGACAGCCAGATCGAAACCCAGTCGCTGTTCTGGCGCGAACTGCTGCCGGCGCAGAAGCTGGAAATGCATGCCGAACACACCTTCGCCGAACAGATCAAGGCACTCGGGCCGATTACCCACATCCGCCTGAACGTGTTCCCGGATGGCGGTGTGAGTCGCCTGCGTGTCCTCGGCAAAGTCGCCAAGTAACGCCTGAGCGGACGCGGAGCGTCCAGGGCAACGTTCCCACGCAGAGCGTGGGAGCGATCAATAGACAAGATTAAGAAGACAGCCATGCGCACACTGATGATCGAACCCCTGACCAAAGAAGCCTTTGCCCCTTTCGGAGACGTTATCGAAACCGATGGCAGCGATCACTTCATGATCAACAACGGGTCGACCATGCGCTTTCACAAGCTGGCGACGGTAGAAACCGCCACGCCAGAAGACAACGCGATCATCAGCATCTTCCGCGCCGACGCGCTGCCGATGCCGCTGACCGTGTGCATGCTGGAGAGACACCCGCTGGGCAGCCAGGCTTTCATTCCGCTGCTCGGCAACCCCTTTCTGATCGTGGTCGCGCCACTTGGCGATGCACCTGTATCAGGCTTGGTCCGCGCCTTCGTCACCAACGGCAGGCAGGGCATCAATTACCATCGCGGCGTCTGGCACCACCCGGTGCTGACGATCGAAAAGCGGGATGACTTCCTGGTGGTTGATCGCAGTGGCACAGGCAATAACTGCGATGAGCATTTTTTCAAAGAGGATGAGCGTTTGATCCTCGCCCCCCACCAATAAGAGAAGGTCTGATCACCCGACAACAAGGGTGACAGGCGAGAGGTAAAGACTGTGGAAGCACATCTGTTGGAATGGCTGAACCTGAGCGTGCGCTGGGTTCACATGATCACCGGCGTCGCCTGGATCGGCGCATCCTTCTATTTCGTCTGGCTGGAAAACAACCTCAACCGCGTCAACCCCAAGGACGGCCTGGCCGGTGACTTGTGGGCGATCCACGGAGGCGGTATCTACCACCTGGAAAAATACAAACTGGCCCCACCGACCATGCCGGACAACCTGCACTGGTTCAAATGGGAAGCCTATTTCACCTGGATGTCGGGCATTGCGCTGCTGTGCGTGGTGTTCTATTCCAACCCGACCTTGTACCTGCTCGCCCCCGGCAGCAGCCTCAGCGGCCCGGAAGGTGTACTGCTGGGCATCGGTTCGCTGTTCGTCGGCTGGTTCGTCTACTCCTTCCTCTGCGACTCGGCCCTGGGCAAGCGCCCTGCCCTGCTCGGCTTGATCCTGTTCGTGCTGTTGATTGCCGCCGCGTACGGTTTCAGCAAGGTGTTCAGCGGCCGCGGCGCCTACCTGCACGTGGGTGCCGTGATCGGCACCATCATGGTCGGTAACGTGTTCCGCATCATCATGCCCGCCCAGCGCGCATTGGTGGCGGCCATCGCGCAAAACCGCACGCCTGACCCGGCTTTGCCGGCCAAGGGGCTGCTGCGTTCGCGACACAACAACTACTTCACCTTGCCGGTGCTGTTCATCATGATCAGCAACCACTTCCCGAGCACCTACGGCAGCCAATACAACTGGCTGATCCTGGCCGGTATCGCCGTGGCGGCGGTGTTGGTACGGCACTACTTCAACACCCGGCACAACAGCCAGAAGTACGCGTGGACCTTACCAGTCGGTGCGCTGGCGATGATTTGCCTGGCCTACGTGACCGGCCCGAAACCGCTGGCCACCACCCCGGACGTAGCCAAGGCCCCCGCCGCCATCGAGTACCAGCCGTTGCCGGAAACGGCGTTGGGTGGCGGCCTGAAACCTGCTGCGCCGACGGCACCCGCAGCTGAACCGGCGGCTGCACCCGCCCAGGCCACGATTGATTTCGACAAGGTGCACGGGGTGATCCAGGAACGCTGCGCCGTGTGCCATTCGGCCAAGCCCACCAGCCCCCTGTTCAGCACGGCCCCGGCCGGCGTGATGTTCGACACCCCGGCGCAGATCCAGCAGCAGGCGGCGCGCATTCAAGCGCAGGCCGTGGCGAGCCAGATCATGCCGCTGGGCAACATCACCCAGATGACCCAGCAGGAGCGGGATCTGATTGGCACCTGGATCAACCAGGGGGCCCGCACCAACTGATTGGTTCACACAGGTCCAATGTGGGAGGGGGCTTGCCCCCGATAGCAGTGTGTCATTCAAAACATCAGTGACTGAACCACCGCCATCGGGGGCAAGCCCCCTCCTACAGATTGCGCTCCAAACAACACAACAATAAAAAGATTCGAGGTGTTGCATGTCCCAGTTAGAAACGCAGCCCCCTGCCGCGCCCGCGATGGTGCGCCTGCCCCTCTTGCAACTGCTGCTGGTCGGCCTGCAACACGTCTTGCTCATGTACGGCGGCGCCGTCGCCGTGCCGCTGATCATTGGCCAGGCCGCAGGCCTCAGCCGTGAAGAAATCGCCTTCCTGATCAACGCCGACCTGCTGGTGGCTGGTATCGCCACCCTGGTGCAGTCGTTCGGCATCGGCCCGGTGGGCATTCGTATGCCGGTGATGATGGGCGCCAGTTTCGCGGCGGTCGGCAGCATGGTCGCCATGGCCGGCATGCCCGGGATCGGCTTGCAAGGGATCTTCGGTGCAACCATTGCCGCTGGGTTCTTCGGCATGCTGATCGCACCGTTCATGTCCAAGGTGGTGCGCTTTTTCCCGCCGCTGGTGACCGGTACGGTCATTACCGCCATCGGCCTGTCGTTGTTTCCGGTGGCCGTGAACTGGGCCGGTGGCGGCAGCGCCGCCGCCACGTTCGGCTCGCCGATTTACCTGGCGATTGCCGCGCTGGTACTGGCCACTATCCTGCTGATCAACCGCTTCATGCGCGGTTTCTGGGTGAACATCTCAGTGCTGATCGGCATGGCGCTCGGCTATGGCTTGTGCGGCATGCTCGGCATGGTCGACCTCAGCGGCCTGGCGCTGGCACCGTGGGTGCAAGTGGTGACGCCGCTGCATTTCGGCATGCCCAAGTTCGAATTGGCGCCGATCCTGTCGATGTGCCTGGTGGTGGTGATCATCTTCGTAGAGTCCACCGGGATGTTCCTCGCCCTGGGCAAGATCACCGGCCAGGAAGTCACGCCAAAAATGCTGCGCCGTGGTTTGCTGTGTGATGCCGGCGCATCATTCTTCGCCAGCTTCTTCAACACCTTCACGCATTCCTCCTTCGCCCAGAACATCGGCCTGGTACAGATGACCGGCGTGCGCTGCCGCTCGGTGACGATCATGGCCGGGGTCTTTCTGCTGGTGCTGAGCCTGCTGCCCAAAGCGGCCTTTCTGGTGGCATCGATTCCACCGGCAGTGTTGGGCGGTGCAGCGATTGCGATGTTCGGGATGGTGGCGGCGACCGGCATCAAGATCCTGCAGGAAACCGACATCGCCGATCGTCGCAACCAACTGCTGGTGGCGGTGAGCATCGGCATGGGCCTGATCCCGGTGGTGCGCCCGGAGTTCTTCGCCCAGCTGCCGCTGTGGATGAGCCCGATTACCCACAGTGGGATTGCCATGGCCACTCTCAGCGCATTGTCGCTGAACATACTGTTCAACATCCTCGGGGGGGCCGAACGACCCGCTGTCGCCCCTACCCACTGATTCCTTCGTTAACAATAAAAACAATAACGAACAGGGAACCTCCCATGCACGCCATTCACCTGGGGCCGGCCACAAGCCGCGCCCCATTCTCGCCCCACGCGCTCTGTTACGGCGCACTTGAGCCAAGGCCAGAGAGCCAGTATTCTCCGCGCCCGCTCGAATCGACTCAAAAAAAAACAGCGAATGTAAAAGCTGACTGCAAGGCCAACTTATCCGGGCCTAATGTCTGCGGCCAACGTGCACTGAAAACCACTGGACTCGACTGCATCAACTGCAGCCGAAGGCGTTTTATTGGTTTTTTAAACAGCTTGGCGCAGCTCTTGCTAAAAGCATTAAAGCTGACCAAACAGACGATTTTTGCAGCGAACCAAAGGCGCCACACCAGAGCGCCTGCGTAGAACAAAAAACCTAAAACTTTGACTCGGGAGCACCGAATGAAACCTATGTTGAAAGGCCTGATGCTGGCAGGTTCCCTGCTGGCCGGCGGCCAAGCCGTAGCCGGCGATTTGTTGCAGTGGCAGAACAACAGCCTGACCTACCTGTGGGGCAAGAACTTCACCATCAACCCGCAGATCCAGCAAACCGTCACGTTCGAACATGCCGATGCCTGGAAGTACGGCGATAACTTCCTGTTCGTCGACCGTATCTTTTACAACGGCAAGGAAGACGGCAACGTCGGCCCGGACACTTATTACGGCGAGTTCAGCCCACGGCTGTCATTCGGCAAGATCTTCGACAAGGACCTGTCTTTCGGCCCGATCAAAGATGTATTGCTGGCTTTCACGTATGAGTTCGGCGAAGGCGATAACGAGTCATACCTGTTCGGCCCGGGCTTTGACCTGAACATCCCGGGTTTCGACTACTTCCAGTTGAACTTCTACCAGCGCCAGACCGAAGGCAATCGCCCGGGCGACAACATCTGGCAGATCACACCGGTCTGGTCGTACACCATCCCGGTTGGCGACTCGAATGTGCTGATCGATGGTTTCATGGATTGGGTGGTGGATAACGACAAGACCTCCCGTGGCACCTACCACGCCAACCTGCACTTCAACCCACAGATCAAATATGACTTGGGCAAGGCGCTGCACTGGGGTGAAAAACAGCTGTATGTCGGTATCGAATACGACTACTGGAAGAACAAGTACGGGGTTGAAGACAGCGGCGCATTCAAGACCAACCAGGACACGGCGAGCCTGCTGGTCAAGTATCACTTTTAACTGAACCTGTGGGAGCGGGCTGCTCGCTCCCACATTCAGCTTGGGGACAACCCCAGGAACCGAGTGATTTCCGCGCGCTTGGCCAACGCATCGCGCCGCCCCAGCTCGATCAACTCGCTGCAATAACCTGCCTCGAACAGCAAGTAACTCAATACCCCCGCCCCGCTCGTCCTGGTCGCCCCCGGCCCACGCAGGAACAGGCGCAACGCCGCCGGCAATTCCTGACGATGCCGCGCCGCGATTTCATCGATCGGCTGGCTGGGTGCAATCACCAACACTTCCACCGGCGCCACTCCGGGGGCGACCTGGCTGAATTGGTTCAAGCGCTCCAGCAGCTCGATATCACTCTCCAGGCTGTCGATGAAGGTGCTGTTGAGCATGTGCCCCCCAATCTGCGCCAGCGTCGGCTGTTGACCGGTGTAGGTGCGTTGCGTGGCAGGCTCATTGCCCCGTGGGTTGCCGCTCACGCCCACCACCAGCACCCGGCTCGCGCCCAGGTGCAAGGCCGGACTGATCGGCGCCGACTGGCGCACCGCGCCATCACCGAAATATTCTTCGTCGAGCTTGACCGGCGCGAACAGCAAGGGGATCGCCGAACTGGCCAACAGGTGCTCCACCGTCAACCGGGCGGGCACACCGATACGCCGATGGCGCAACCAGGCGTCGATGGTACGACCGCCCTGGTAGAACGTCGTCGCCTGCCCGGACTCGTAGCCGAAAGCCGTCACCGCCACGGCATGCAAATGCTGTTTGCGGATGGCCTCGTCAATACCGTGCAGGTGCAGTTTGTCGTTAAGCAGCTCGCGCAGTGGCGTGCTGTTGAGCAGCGCCACCGGCACCTGCGCTCCCAGGCCCAGCAGGCTGTGAATGAAAAAGCGACTGGCCTGGCGGATCACACCCGGCCAGTCGCTGCGCAGCACCAGATGGCTGCGAAAACCCTGCCAGAAGGCGGTAAGGCGTTGGATTGCGGCGGTAAAGTCCGTAGCGCCGCTGGCCAGGCTCACCGCGTTGATCGCCCCGGCGGAGGTGCCGACAATCACCGGAAAAGGGTTCGGCGCTCCCGGCGGCAACAGCTCGGCAATCGCCGCCAACACCCCCACCTGATACGCCGCTCGCGCCCCGCCGCCGGAAAGAATCAAGCCTGTGACCGGTTCAGCTGGGCGCATTGCGTCACTCCATGGGGGAAGTCAGGGTTTACCGACGGCGTTTTTCGTAGAGCTTGGGTTCACCCGACGGCCGGCTCTTGAAGCGGCGATGCGTCCACAGGTACTGCTCGGGGCATTCGCGTACCGAGGCTTCGACCCACTGGTTGATGCGCAGGCAGTCGATTTCATCGGTTTCGCCGGGGAAGTCCGTCAACGGTGGGTGGATCACCAGGCGATAGCCACTGCCATCGGCCAGGCGCTCCTGGGTGAACGGCACCACCAGTGCCTTGCCCAGGCGCGCGAATTTGCTGGTGGCGGTGACGGTGGCGGCCTGGATGCCGAACAGCGGCACGAAGATGCTCTGCTTGGCGCCGTAGTCCTGATCCGGTGCGTACCAGATCGCGCGGCCGGCGCGCAGCAACTTGAGCATGCCGCGCACGTCGTCGCGCTCGACGGCCAAGGAATCGAGGTTGTGCCGCTCGCGCCCCCGCCGCTGGATAAAATCGAACAGCGGGTTCCCGTGCTCGCGGTACATGCCATCAATGGTGTGCTTCTGCCCGAGCAGGGCGGCGCCGATTTCCAGGGTAGTAAAGTGCAGGGCCATCAGGATCACGCCCTTGCCTTCCAGTTGCGCCTGCTTGAGATGCTGCAACCCTTCGACATGGGCCAGCCGTGCCAGGCGCGACTTGGGCCACCACCAGCTCATGGCCATTTCAAAGAAGGCGATACCGGTGGACGCAAAGTTTTCCTTGAGCAGTCGCTGGCGTTCCTTGGCGGACTTTTCCGGGAAGCACAGTTCCAGATTGCGCTCGGCAATACGGCGACGATCGCCGGCCACGCGATACATGCCGGCGCCGAGTAAACGACCAATGGTCAACAACGCCCGATACGGCAACTGAGTGATCAGCCATAGCAGGCCGAGTCCCAGCCATAACAGCCAAAAACGCGGGTGAAAAAATGCAGCTCGAAAACGCGGGCGATCCATTACAGATTCCGGTAAAGACATGGGCCGCGCATTCTACAACGGTTCGACCCGGCTTGCGGCCCGCGGATGTTCTCGTTATAAGTCTCGACACTTTTCGTGACAAGCCGCTTTTGCCGACCATGAGCCAAACCGAACCGCTAGACCAAGATCCCGTGTTCCAGCTGAAAGGCAGCATGCTCGCCATCACCGTACTGGAACTCGCCCGCAACGACCTCGACGCCCTGGACCGCCAACTGGCCGCCAAGGTCGCCCTGGCACCGAACTTTTTCAATAATGCCCCATTGGTACTGGCCCTCGACAAACTGCCGGCCGGCCAGGGTGCCATCGACCTGCCCGGGCTGATGCGCGTGTGCCGCTCCCATGGTTTGCGGACCCTGGCCATTCGTGCCAGCCGTATCGAAGACATTGCCGCAGCCATCGCCATTGAACTGCCAGTACTGCCGCCGTCCGGTGCCCGCGAGCGTCCGCTTGACCCAACCGAAGGCGAAGTGAAGAAAAAACCGGAAAAACCCCCTGAGCCGACGATCAAGCCTACAAAGATCATCACCTCGCCCGTACGCGGTGGGCAGCAGATTTACGCCCAGGGCGGCGACCTGGTAGTGGTCGCCTCGGTCAGCCCGGGGGCGGAACTTCTGGCCGATGGCAACATCCATGTATACGGCCCAATGCGCGGACGTGCCCTCGCCGGCATCAAGGGTGATACCAAGGCCCGTATTTTTTGCCAGCAGTTGACCGCTGAGCTAGTTTCCATCGCAGGCCAGTACAAGGTTTCAGAAGATTTGCGCCGTGATCCGCTGTGGGGGGCCGGGGTGCAGGTCAGCCTGTCGGGCGACGTGTTGAACATCATCCGGCTTTAACGGATACTGCCGCATTTTCCAAGCATCTCTAGACTCTGATAGCACAGCGAAACCGGCAAGATTTGCGTAGGAATAAGTTAAGACTGGCGCTTCCCCTGCGGAAACAACGGTTTTTTCCTACAAAGGCTGTCCGCCTGCGGCGAGTTTCAAGAGATGTTTTTCAGGGGCTGAAAAGTCCTTTTTCCTTAGGGGTGAAACACCTTGGCCAAGATTCTCGTGGTTACATCCGGCAAGGGTGGTGTGGGTAAGACCACCACCAGCGCCGCTATCGGTACCGGCCTCGCTCTGCGCGGCCATAAAACAGTTATCGTCGACTTCGACGTCGGCCTGCGTAACCTTGACCTGATCATGGGCTGCGAACGCCGCGTGGTGTACGACTTCGTCAACGTCGTCAACGGCGAAGCCAACCTGCAACAGGCCCTGATCAAGGACAAGCGCCTTGAAAACCTGTACGTGCTGGCCGCCAGCCAGACCCGTGACAAAGACGCGCTGACCAAAGAAGGCGTAGGCAAAGTCCTGGCCGAGCTGAAAGAAACCTTCGAATACGTGGTATGCGACTCCCCGGCGGGTATCGAAACCGGTGCTCACCTGGCGATGTACTTCGCCGACGAAGCCATCGTGGTGACCAACCCCGAAGTGTCTTCCGTACGTGACTCGGACCGCATGCTGGGCCTGTTGGCCAGCAAGTCGCAGCGTGCCGAAAAAGGCGAAGACCCGATCAGGGAGCATTTGCTGCTCACCCGCTACAACCCTGAGCGCGTCAGCAATGGCGAAATGCTCGGCGTTGAAGACGTGAAGGAAATCCTCGCAGTGACCCTGCTGGGCGTGATCCCGGAATCCCAGGCCGTGCTGAAGGCTTCCAACCAGGGTGTCCCGGTGATTCTCGACGACCAGAGCGACGCCGGCCAGGCGTACAGCGATGCCGTCGATCGCCTGCTGGGCAAATCCGTGGAACATCGCTTCCTCGATGTCAAGAAGAAGGGATTCTTCGAGCGTATCTTTGGAGGCAACTAAACAATGAAATTTCTCGACTTCTTTCGCGCCAACAAGAAGCCAACGACCGCATCGGTCGCGAAAGAGCGTCTACAGATCATCGTGGCGCACGAACGCGGCCAACGCAGTACACCGGACTACCTGCCAGCCTTGCAGAAGGAACTGGTCGAGGTGATCCGCAAGTACGTCAATATCGGCAACGATGACGTGCATGTCGCCCTGGAAAATGACGGCAGCTGCTCGATTCTGGAACTCAATATCACCCTGCCCGATCGTTGATCGAAAGGGCGGTCGCCACGGCGGCTCGGTCACCTTGATCCCTGTTGGGGAACGGGGTGGGCGAGCCGCCGTTGGCGTTTGTTACGAGGCTGTTTGATGCCGCTGTCCAATATTCACATCCTGCATCAGGACGCCGGCGTCCTGGTGGTGAACAAGCCGACCCTGTTGCTCTCCGTGCCCGGCCGGGCCGATGACAACAAGGACTGCCTGATCACCCGCCTGCAGGAAAACGGCTACCCCGAAGCCCGCATTGTCCATCGTCTGGATTGGGAAACCTCCGGGATCATCCTGCTGGCTCGGGACGCCGACACCCACCGCGAATTGTCTCGTCAGTTTCACGACCGCGAAACCGAAAAAGCCTACACCGCATTGGCTTGGGGCCAGCCTGAGCTGGACAGCGGCAGCATCGACCTGCCCTTGCGCTACGACCCGCCGACCAAACCCCGGCATGTCGTGGACCACGAGTTCGGCAAGCATGCGCTGACGTTCTGGAAGGTGCTGGAGCGCTGCGGCGACTGGTGCCGTGTGGAACTGACGCCAATCACCGGACGCTCGCACCAGCTGCGCGTGCACATGCTGTCGATCGGCCACCCGCTGCTCGGTGACGGCCTTTACGCCCATGAACAGGCCCTGGCCGCCTGGCCGCGGTTGTGTCTGCACGCAAGCATGCTCAGCTTCACGCATCCGCAAAGCGGCGAGCGGTTGCGCTTTGAGTGCCCGGCCCCGTTCTAGAATTGGCAATACAATCAAAATGTGGGAGCGGGCTTGCTCGCGAATGCAGTGTGTCAGTCACAGTTGAGTTAACTGAA
>NZ_JBNPJV010000039.1:0-27093 GCF_050312585.1 Pseudomonas sp. R19M | reverse complement strand
GGTGCCTCAGTCAGTTTATCTGATACTGATACACCGCTATCGGGAGCAAGCCCCCTCCCACAATAAAGCAAAGCAGTCCTGAGCTGGGTCTACAGGATGTAGCGCGACAAGTCTTCGTTCTGCGCCAGTTCGCCCAAGTGGCTGTTGACGTAGTCGGCGTCGATCTTGATCAGCTCGCCGTTCTGCGCACCGGCCAGGTCACCCGCACTGAAGGACACTTCTTCCAGCAAACGCTCCAGCAGCGTATGCAGGCGGCGCGCACCGATGTTCTCGGTCTTCTCGTTGACCTGCCAGGCGATTTCGGCCAGGCGCTTGATGCCGTCCGGTTGGAACTCGATCCCCAGGCCCTCGGTTTTCAGCAACTCACGGTACTGCTCGGTGAGCGAGGCATGCGGCTCGCTGAGAATGCGTTCGAAGTCGCCCGGCGTCAGTGCCTTGAGTTCCACGCGAATCGGCAGGCGGCCTTGCAGTTCCGGCACCAGGTCGCTGGGCTTGCTCAGGTGGAAAGCACCGGAGGCGATAAACAGGATGTGGTCGGTCTTGACCATGCCCAGCTTGGTGTTCACGGTGCAGCCTTCGATCAGCGGCAGCAGGTCGCGCTGTACACCTTCGCGGGATACATCGACACCGCCGGCGTTACCGCGCTTGGCCACCTTGTCGATCTCATCGATAAACACGATACCGTGCTGCTCGACGGCTTCCAGGGCCTTGGCCTTGAGTTCTTCCTCGTTCACCAGGCGACCGGCTTCTTCGTCGCGCACCAGTTTCAGTGCTTCCTTCACCTTGAGCTTGCGGCTTTTCTTCTTGCCCTTGCCCATATTGGCGAACAGGTTCTGCAACTGGCTGGTCATTTCTTCCATGCCAGGCGGGGCCGAGATGTCGACGCCGGAGATTTCGGCGACTTCGATCTCGATTTCCTTGTCGTCCAGTTGGCCTTCACGCAGGCGCTTGCGAAACAGCTGGCGCGTGTTGGAGTCCGAGGCCGGTGCGGCGTCTTCGTTGAAACCCATGCGTGCCGGCGGCAGCAGCGCGTCGAGGATGCGCTCTTCGGCGGCGTCTTCGGCACGATGGCTGACCTTGCTCATCTCCTGCTCGCGCAGCAGCTTCAAGGCCGCGTCGGCCAGGTCACGAATGATCGACTCGACGTCGCGGCCTACATAGCCCACTTCGGTGAACTTGGTGGCTTCGACCTTGATGAAGGGGGCGTTGGCCAACTTGGCCAGGCGACGGGCGATCTCGGTTTTACCGACGCCGGTCGGGCCGATCATCAGGATGTTCTTCGGCGTTACTTCAACGCGCAGTTCTTCGGGCAGTTGCATCCGGCGCCAGCGGTTACGCAGCGCAATGGCAACGGCGCGCTTGGCATCGTCCTGGCCGATGATATGGCGGTTAAGTTCATGGACGATTTCGCGGGGAGTCATGGACATAGTGTTTGGCGGCCTCAAGCGCAAGTAAGCCTGCGGCTTACTCGGCGAGGTCCTGCTCCTCAATGGTCTGGTTGTGGTTGGTGAACACGCAGATATCGCCGGCGATACCCAGGGCGGTTTCGACGATTTCCCGGGCCGACAGGTCGGTTTTCTTCAGCAGTGCGCTGGCTGCCGCCTGGGCGTAGCCGCCACCGGAACCCATGGCGATCAGGCCATGTTCAGGCTCAACCACGTCGCCGTTACCGGTGATGATCAGGGACGCGTCTTTGTTGGCAACGGCCAGCATGGCTTCCAGGCGGCTGAGGGAGCGGTCGGTGCGCCATTCTTTGGCGAGTTCGACGGCGGCGCGAACGAGATGGCCCTGGTGTTTTTCCAGTTGGCCTTCGAAGCGCTCGAAGAGGGTGAAGGCATCGGCGGTAGCGCCGGCAAAGCCTGCGAGAACCTGGCCGTGGTACAGGCGGCGCACTTTCTTCGCGTTGCCTTTCATCACGGTATTACCCAGGGAAACCTGGCCGTCGCCGCCCATGACGACTTTGCCGTGGCGACGTACTGAAACGATGGTGGTCAAGGGGAGAGTCTCCACGCAGCGGGGCGAAAATGCCCTGATGGAAACTCATATGGGGGTGACGAGGAGGATTTCAACCGTAGGGGGGTGTGGCGGACGAGTGGTGTTTATCGGTCTGACGCACACTCGAGAACACTGCAGAGCCAAATGTGGGAGGGGGCAAGCCCCTCCCACATTCTTGATCAGCGGCTCTGGCGTTGTTGTAACAGCAGGTTACTAAACCCGGCGCCAGCCAGTTGCTTCTGTGCCACGGTCAGTTGCTCACGGTTGCTGAACGGGCCTACCAGCACGCGATACCAGGTCGCATCCTTCACCGTGCCGGACTCAACCGTCACCGCCTGGCCCAACAGAATGATCTGTGCACGCACGCGATCGGCATCCGCCTGTTTCGGGAACGAGCCCGCCTGCAGGAAGAACTTGGTCACTGGCGCTGCCTTGGTGGTGGCGACCGGTGGCGGCGGTGGCGGGGTGATGCCGGCCAGCGCGGCCTGGGCGCGTGCGGTGTCGATCTTCGCCGCTTCCGCAGGCGTTACCGGGGTGGTCGGCACTTGTGGCGTCGGCAGGGTTTTCTCCGGCACGGCGTCGGGCGGCACGATCACTTCCGATTCCGGCAGCAGCGTGTAGAAGTCGTACTTTGGCTTCACCGGTGCGGTCGGGCTCGGCGCCGTCTTGTTGGCTTCGGCTATTTTCGTGGCCTTCTGCTGCTCTTGCTTGACGCGTTTTACGTCATCGCCTTTGCCCGGCTCCAGCTTCATCAGGATCACGACAAACGCACCGACCGCCAGGCCGATGGCCATCCACAGCCAACCCGGAATAGGTTTCTTCGCCGGAGCCTGGTAGCGGCTGGCGCCGCGCTTGGGGGCAGGTTTTTTCTTGGCAGCCAACTTACATACGCTCCAGAGTTTCCAGGCCCAAGAGTTCCAGGCCTTGCTTGAGGGTCCGTCCAGCCAGTGCGGCGAGGCGCAGGCGACTTTGCTTTTGCGCTTCGTCGTCGGCGCTCAGGATCGGGCAATTCTCGTAGAAGCTGGAGAACAGGCCGGCCACTTCGTACAGGTAAGTGCAGAGGATGTGGGGCGTGCCTTTTTCGCCAACGCTGTTGAGCACTTCACCGAATTGCGCGAGCTTGGCTGCCAGCTCTTGTTCCTGCGGCGCGGCGAGTACGATCTGGCCTTCGACTTCGCTGAAGTCCTTGCCCAGCTTGCGGAATACGCCGGCTACGCGAGTGTAGGCATACAACAGGTAGGGGGCGGTGTTGCCTTCGAAGTTGAGCATCAGGTCGAAGTTGAAGCTGTAGTCGCTGGTGCGGTGCTTGGACAGGTCGGCGTACTTCACCGCCCCAATGCCCACCA
Organism: Pseudomonas sp. R19M; assembly: GCF_050312585.1. Lineage (NCBI taxonomy): Bacteria > Pseudomonadati > Pseudomonadota > Gammaproteobacteria > Pseudomonadales > Pseudomonadaceae > Pseudomonas > Pseudomonas sp. R19M. Next base: position 23,752 of record NZ_JBNPJV010000039.1, on the reverse strand, counting down.
CGCGGGCGATGTTGCGCAGGTCGGCCTCGGCCAGTTCCGGGTTCTTTTCTTTCACCAGGTTGTAGGCACGCTCCTGTGCTTCGGTCAGCAGGTCGATCAGCTTCACGGTGCCGCCGTCGCGGGTCTTGAACGGGCGGCCGTCGGCGCCGTTCATGGTGCCGAAGCCCATGTGTTCCATTTCCATCGGGTGTGTCACGAACCCGGCCTTGCGCGCCACCGCGAAGACCTGCTGGAAGTGCAGGGCCTGGCGCTGGTCGACGAAGTACAGCGCACGGTCAGCCTTGAGCTTGCCGCTGCGGTAGCGTACGGCAGCCAGGTCGGTGGTGGCGTAGAGGTAGCCACCATCGGCCTTGACGATGATCACCGGCAGCGGCTCGCCTTCGGCGTTTTTGAATTCGTCGAGGAACACGCATTGGGCGCCGTTGCTTTCGACCAGCATGCCTGCGGCCTTCAAGTCGTTGACCACGTTGATCAGGTCATCGTTGTAGGCGCTTTCGCCCATCACGTCGGCCATCGTCAACTTGACGTTGAGCAGTTCGTAGATCTTCTGGCAGTGGGACAGCGAGATGTCCTTGAACCGGGTCCACAGTGCCAGGCACTCGGCGTCGCCGGCTTGCAGCTTGACTACCAGGCCGCGGGCGCGGTCGGCGAACTCTTCGGATTCGTCGAAGCGCTTCTTGGCGGCGCGGTAAAAGTTTTCCAGGTCCGACAGTTCATCGCTGGTGATCGGGTTTTCCTGCAGGTAGGCCATCAGCATGCCGAACTGGGTGCCCCAGTCGCCGACGTGGTTCTGGCGAATCACTTCATCACCGAGAAACTCCAGGACCCGGGCCACGCCGTCGCCGATGATGGTCGAGCGCAAGTGGCCGACGTGCATCTCTTTGGCCAGGTTGGGGGCCGACAGATCGACCACGGTGCGCTGCGCCGGGCCGGCCTTGCGTGCGCCCACGTGAGCATCGGCCAGTGCCGCGTCGAGACGACTGGCCAGGGCCTGGGTGTTCTGGAAGAAGTTGATGAAGCCAGGGCCTGCGATTTCGGCCTTGGTGACACTCTCGTCGGCAGGCAGCGCGGCGATGATCTTTTCTGCCAGGTCGCGTGGTTTCATGCCCGCGGGCTTGGACAGCATCATCGCGATGTTGCTGGCGAAGTCGCCGTGGGTCTTGTCGCGGGTGTTCTCCACCTGGATCGCCGGCGTCAAGCCTTCAGGCAACACACCTTCGTCGACGAGTTGGGTGAGGGCTTGTTGGATCAGCTGGCGAATGGTGTCTTTCATGGTGTTCTCTTTCGACCGCAAGCGGCGGCGCGCGAAGCGCAGGTGGAAAAACTGGGCATTATCCGTGGCGAGGGCGGGCTTGCCAACCTTCGAAGGTCCTTCACGGACGATTAACCTGTGGCAGGGGCTTCAATACAAATCTACCGGGTCCACATCCAACGACCATCGCACCTGCCGGCCACTGGGCATTTGCTCCAGGGCAAGCAACCAGCTACTTAATAGCCGATGCAGGGGCGCGCGGGACGTCGCCTGCAAGAGTAGCTGGGCGCGATAGCGCCCGGCGCGGCGCTCCATGGGGGCAGGCACCGGGCCGAGCAATTCGATGCCGGTCAGACCCAGTTCGCCCAATAAACGTTCGGCGAGGCTGCACGCCTCATCGAGAAAACCTTCGGCCTGGCCCGGTTTGTGTGCTTCAGCCCGCAACAAGGCCAGGTGGGCGAACGGCGGCAGACCGGCGGCGCGGCGTTCGCTGAGCGCCTGTTCGGCGAAGGCAAAGTAACCTTCTTCCGTCAGCTGGATCAGCAGCGGATGGTCGGCCAAGTGGGTCTGGATAATCACCTTGCCTGGCTCTTCGGCGCGCCCGGCCCGGCCTGCGACTTGTACGATCAACTGCGCCATGCGCTCACTGGCGCGGAAGTCGCCGGAGAACAGTCCGCCATCGGCATCCAGGATCGACACCAGCGTCACCCGTGGAAAGTGATGCCCCTTGGCGAGCATCTGAGTGCCGATCAGGATGCACGGCTGGCCCTTCTGGATGGTGGCGAACAGCTGGTTCATGGCGTCTTTACGCGAGGTGCTGTCGCGGTCGACCCGCAGCACCGGGTAATCCGGGAACAGAATCCCCAGGCGTTCCTCGGCGCGCTCGGTGCCGGCGCCCACCGGGCGCAGGTCCACCTTGCCGCACTGGGGGCAGTGGCGCGGCACCCGTTCCACGTGGCCACAGTGGTGGCAGCGCAGCTCGCCGTAGCGCTGGTGCACGGTCATGCGCGCATCGCAGCGCTCGCACTCGGACATCCAGCCGCAATCGTGGCACAGCAGCGTCGGCGCAAAGCCCCGACGGTTGAGAAATACCAGAACCTGTTGGCCGGCGGCGAGTGTCTGTCCGATGGCTTGTTGCATCGGCCCGGAAATGCCGCTGTCCAGTGGCCGGCTTTTTACGTCCAGGCGCAGGAAGCGCGGTTGTTTGGCGCCACCGGCGCGCTCGTTGAGGCGCAGCAGGCCGTAACGGCCGGTGTAAGCGTTGTGCAGGCTCTCCAGTGAGGGCGTGGCGGAACCCAGCACGATAGGAATGTCTTCCTGGCGCGCTCGCACCAGCGCGAGGTCGCGGGCGTGATAGCGCAAGCCTTCCTGCTGTTTATAGGAGCCGTCATGCTCCTCGTCGATGATGATCAACCCGGGGTTCTTCATCGGCGTGAACAGCGCCGAGCGGGTGCCGATAATGATGTCGGCCTCGCCGTCGCGCGCAGCCAGCCAGGACTCCAGGCGCTCACGGTCATTGACTGCCGAGTGCACCAGGGCGATACGGGCGTTGAAGCGCTGTTCGAAACGCGCCAGGGTTTGCGGGCCGAGGTTGATCTCGGGGATCAACACCAGGGCCTGTTTGCCGGCTTGCAGGGTTTCGCGGATCAACTGCAAATAGACTTCGGTCTTGCCGCTGCCGGTGACGCCGGCCAGCAGGAACGCGTGGAAGCTGTCGAAGCCTGCACGAATGGCTTCATAAGCCGCCCGTTGTTCAGTGTTCAGCGGCAGTTCGGGCTGGGCCAGCCAGTGTTCATGGCGTGGGTCGGGGGCGTGCTTGCGGATTTCCACCTGCACCAGGCCCTTGGCCAGCAGCAGGTCGAGGCTGTCTTTGCTGAGCATCAGCTTGCTCAGTAACGGATGCGCCACGCCATGGGGATGCTGGGCCAGCGTGGCCAGGGCTTCACGCTGACGCGGCGCGCGGGCGATGCGCGGGTCGTCGAGGCGTGCGCCGGGGACTATCGACCAGAAGCGTTCCTGGCGAGCCTCCGCCAGTTCGCCTTGGCGCAGCAACACCGGCAGCGCCCAGCTCAAGGTATCGCCGAGGCTGTGTTGGTAGTACTGGGCGGTCCACAGGCACAGCTTGAACAGCGCGGGCGGCAGTGGGGCAGTGGCGTCGAGGATGGCCAGGGCCGGCTTGAGCTTTTCGGCGGGGACTTCGCTGTGGTCGGCGATTTCCACCAGGATCCCGATCATTTCCCGCCGCCCGAACGGTACGCGCACGCGCATGCCTGGCTGCAACTGCGCACGTGATACGCCGGCCGGGGCCCGGTAGTCGAACAGGCGGCGCAGGGGCGAGGGCAGGGCTAGGCGCAAAATGGCGTCGGGCACGCGGGGAGTCTCTCATAAAGGCAGGCGGTGGCGCAGGTGCGGGAGCCTAGCAGACGGGGGAGGGCTTGGGGTAGCCGATGGTTTTCTGATGAAAGGGCGGTTTGCGCCACGGGCACCGCTTGCGCGATTAAAAAGGTCTGGTACAATCCGCGGCCTAATTACGTGCGGTATTCGACAATAGTGTCGAGTGGCGGCACGCTAGCCCGAGGAAGTGCCATGAAAGCCGATATCCATCCAGCGTACGAAACCATCGAAGTTACCTGCAGCTGCGGCAACAAGTTCGAAACCCGTTCGAACCTGTGCAAGCCACTGGGTACTGACGTATGCAACGAGTGCCACCCGTTCTACACCGGTAAGCAGAAGACTCTGGACACCGGCGGCCGTGTACAGCGCTTCGCAGATCGCTTTGGTGCTTTCGGTGCCAAAAAGGCCTAAGGCCGATCAACTTGGGAGGCCGTTACGGTTTTTCCATGCTGATGAAAAAGGCGTCCCTTGTGGGCGCCTTTTTTGTGCCCGGGATTTGGCTGTCGGCCGCGCAGGCCGAGGCCTACTGCCCGGCGCCGACGGCGCTGGCCCAAGTCGAAGTGCAACGCGTGGTGGATGGCGATACGGTGCACCTCAAGGATGGTCGCCGTGTACGCATGATCGGCCTCAATACGCCGGAGACCGGCAAGCGAGGCCGCACCGACGAACCTCTTGCCGTCGCCGCGCGCCAGCGCTTGCAGGCATTGGTGACGGCCAGTGGCGGGCGAGTCGGTCTGGTGGCGGGGCGCGAGAGCAAAGACCGTTATGGACGGACCCTGGCTCACCTCTATGGTGCCGACGGTGAGAACCTGGAGGCGCAGTTACTAGCCGAGGGGCTTGGGTTTCAAGTCGGTGTGGCGCCCAACACCGATCTGGTCGCTTGCCAGCAAGCCGCCGAAGACGCCGCCCGCCGGGCGCGGCTGGGCCTATGGCGGCAATCACCCGTGCAATCGGTAACGCAACTCACGCGATCCGGCTTTGCCCTGGTCAGCGGCCGGGTGAGCAAGATTGAGCGCAATCGCGGCGGAATCTGGATTGAATTACAGGGCGCACTGGTATTACGCATTGCACCTGATCAAGCCCATCAGTTCGATAGCGCCCTGCTCAATGGTCTGCAAGGCCGGACCATCGAGGCGCGAGGCTGGTTGCAGGATCGCTCCAGGCGCGGCGCTGTGAAAAGCAGTCAGGCGCGCTGGCTTCTACCCTTGACTGACCCCAGCATGTTCAAATTGGCATCTTGAGAAAAAATTGTAGACATTTTTAATGTCAATTGTGAACAGTTAAGCCCTTGTATCCCGTGGCTCTTGGCCGAAAGTCGTAGCGTACGGCCCTTGACACCTGTGACTGCCCAGTCTTGTGGGGGCTTTACGACACGAGTATCCTCGGCGGTCCGTCGACCAACAGTAAAAGCGGAATGCCGATATGTCTGATTTGAAAACTGCCGCTCTCGAATATCATGCCCATCCTCGTCCAGGAAAGCTGAGTGTAGAGCTCACCAAAGCCACTGCCACCGCCCGCGACCTGTCGCTGGCCTACAGCCCAGGTGTTGCCGAGCCCGTACGTGAAATCGCCCGCGATCCCGAACTGGCGTACAAGTACACCGGCAAAGGCAACCTGGTTGCAGTGATTTCCGATGGCACCGCGATTCTTGGCCTGGGTAACCTCGGCCCATTGGCGTCCAAGCCAGTCATGGAAGGTAAGGGCGTGTTGTTCAAGCGCTTCGCCGGCATCGACGTTTTCGACATCGAAGTCGATTCCGAAAGCCCGCAGGCTTTCATCGACACCGTTAAGCGCATTTCCATCACGTTCGGTGGCATCAACCTGGAAGACATCAAGGCACCTGAGTGCTTTGAGATCGAAAAGGCCTTGATCGAACAATGTGATATCCCGGTATTCCACGATGACCAGCACGGCACCGCGATCGTTACTGCGGCCGGCATGATCAACGCCCTGGAAATCGCCGGCAAGACCCTGGCTGATGCCAAGATCGTTTGCCTGGGCGCCGGCGCTGCGGCCATCTCCTGCATGAAGTTGCTGGTGAGCATGGGCGCCAAGCTGGAAAACATCTTCATGGTCGACAGCAAGGGCGTGGTTCAGTCCGAGCGTACCGACCTGAACCAGTACAAGGCGATGTTTGCCCACGCTACCGACAAACGTACCCTGGCTGACGCCCTGAACGGTGCAGACGTGTTCGTTGGCCTGTCCGGCCCGAACCTGCTGAGCGCCGAAGGCCTGAAGTCCATGGCGGCCAACCCGATCGTGTTCGCCTGCTCCAACCCGGACCCGGAAATCTCCCCGGAACTGGCGCACGCCACCCGTAACGACGTGATCATGGCTACCGGTCGTTCGGACTACCCGAACCAGGTCAACAACGTACTGGGCTTCCCGTTCATCTTCCGTGGTGCCCTGGACGTTCGCGCCAAGCGCATCAACGAAGAGATGAAAGTGGCTGCTGCCAACGCCCTGCGTGAACTGGCCAAGCTGCCGGTACCTCAGGAAGTGTGTGACGCCTACGGCGGCATCAAGTTGGAATTCGGCCGTGAGTACATCATTCCCAAGCCAATGGATAAGCGCCTGATCACCCTGATCTCCGATGCCGTGGCCAAGGCCGCCATCGAGACTGGCGTGGCAACCCTGCCGTATCCGAAGCACTACCCGCTCAAAAGCGTGGATGATGTGTTCAACGGCTAAGCCGTTGTAGCGCATCAACAAAAAGCCCCGGCTCTCGCGAGTCGGGGCTTTTTTGTGGCTCAAAGGTGGAGTTGTAAGTCGCCGTTTGTAGGAGCGAGCTTGCTCGCGAAAAACGTCAACGATTACGCGTGTTGCCTGAATAAACGCGGCGTCTATGAGTTTTTCGCGAGCAAGCTCGCTCCTACAAAGTCTTCATGGCCAGCCCCTCATGGGTTAGAACAGATCGATCGGCGCGCCTTCATCCGCCGGCAGTGGGCTGCCTGGGGCGACGCCATTACCCAGCTCGTTGACCGACGGCGGCGTGTCTTCGCTCTTGAACAGTTCGAAGTACGCATTCGGCGTGCTAGGCGAGGCCGCACGGCCGCTGATCGGATCGATCCGCAGGCTGAGGATGCCTTCCGGTTCGGCTTGAGTGTGCAACGGCTTGTCCTTCAAGGCGGCGCCCATGTAGCTCATCCAGATCGGCAGCGCCACGGTACCGCCGAACTCACGGCGGCCCAGGCTTTCCGGCTGGTCATAGCCCGTCCACACGGTGGTCACGTAATCAGCGTTGTAGCCTGAGAACCAGGCGTCCTTGGATTCGTTGGTGGTACCGGTCTTGCCCGCAAGATCCGCACGGCCCAAGGCCAGCGCACGACGGCCGGTGCCCTTCTTGATCACGTCCTCAAGGATGCTGTTGAGGATGTAGGTGGTGCGGCCATCCACCACGCGCGGCGCAACGGCAGGTGCCTGAGGTTCGGCCGGTGCCGCAGTGCTGGCGACGGGCGCAGCCCCTGGGGTTGGCTCGATGGTGATACCGCCATTGCCGGGGGCCGCGATGCCGTCCGGGGCGGCCACGCCATTGACGACATCACCCGGCACGCGTGGTGGGTTGGCAGTGAACAGGGTGTCGCCATTGCGGCTTTCGACCTTGTCGATCAGGTATGGCGTGATCTTGTAGCCACCGTTGGCAAAGGTGCTCCAGCCGGTAGCGATCTCCATTGGCGTAAGCGTGGCGGTGCCCAGGGCCAGGGACAGGTTCGGTGGCAGGTCCGACTTGTTGAAGCCAAAGCGCGTGATGTAGTCGATCGTCTTGCCGACGCCCATTGCCTGCAGCAGGCGGATCGACACCAGGTTACGCGACTTGTACAACGCCTCGCGCACGCGGATCGGGCCGAGGAAGGTATTGGTGTCGTTCTTCGGGCGCCAGACCTTGTCCAGGTACTCGTCGACGAACACGATCGGTGCATCGTTGACCAGGCTGGCGGCGGTGTAGCCGTTGTCCAGCGCGGCGCTGTAGATAAATGGCTTGAAGCTCGAACCCGGCTGGCGCTTGGCCTGAGTGGCGCGGTTGTAGTTGCTCTGCTCGAAGGCAAAGCCGCCGACCAGGGCGCGGATTGCACCGTTCTGCGGGTCCAGGGATACCAGCGCGCCTTGCGCCACCGGCACCTGGCTGAACTTGAGGCTGTCATCCTTCTGGCGTTGCACGCGGATCAAGTCACCCACCTGAGCCACGTCCGACGGTTGCTTGGGCATCGGGCCCATGCTGTTGGTGTTCAGGAACGGGCGCGCCCACTTCATGCTGTCCCACGCCACATGTGCTTCGCCGGTGCGCGTCAGGACTTGCACGCCATCTTTCTTCACCTGGGTGACGATGGCCGGCTCCAGGCCGCTGATCGTGCGTTGCTTGCCCAATTCTGCGGTCCAGGCGCTCAGGGTCTTGCCGGGCAGGCGCGACTCGGGGCCACGGTAGCCGTGACGTTGATCGTAGGTGATCAGGCCCTCATGTACCGACTGGTTGGCGATTTCCTGCAGGTTGCTCGGCACGGTCGTGGTGACGCGGAAACCTTCGGTATACGCGTCGCTGCCATAACGGCCGACCATTTCGGCACGGGCCATTTCGGCGATGTACGGAGCGTTCACTTCCGGCGTCGGCACGTGGTAACTGGCGTTCAGCGGCTCGGCCACGGCACTTTCGTAAGCGGCCTGGTCGATCTTGCCCAGCTTGTACATGCGGCCCAGGATCCAGTCGCGACGCTCTTTGCTGCGCGCCGGGTTGGCCAGAGGGTTGAAGCGCGACGGGGCCTTCGGCAGGCCGGCAATCATGGCCATCTGCGCCAGGCTGGCGTCACGAATCGACTTGCCGTAGTAGACCTGGGAAGCCGCCTCGATCCCGTAGGCACGGTTGCCCAGGTAGATCTTGTTGACGTACAGCTCGAGGATCTCGTCCTTGGTCAACTGACGTTCGATTTGCAGGGCCAGCAGGATCTCGGTGGCCTTGCGCGAAAAACTGCGCTCGCTGGTAAGGAAGAAGTTCTTCGCCACCTGCATGGTGATGGTGCTGCCACCGGATTGAATGTGTCCGCTTTTGACCAGCTGTGTGGCCGCACGTACCAGGCTGCTGGGGTCGACACCGTAGTGGTTGGCGAAATTATCGTCTTCCGCCGACAGCAGCGCGCTGATGAAATTGGGTGGAATGTCGGCGAAACGGATAGGGGTGCGGCGCATTTCGCCGAACTCCGCGATTAGTTTTTCATCGCTGCTGTAGACCCGCAAAGGAATCTGCAACTGGATACTTCTGAGCGCCTCTACGGAGGGCAAACCCGGACTAAGGTAGAGGTAGGCACCGCTGAGTACGAGCAGCAGCCCGCAGACGATCGCGACAATGGAGTACCCGAAAAACTTCAGCAGACGAATCAAGGCTTTTGGATTTCCAGAGAAAAGAATGGGTTACGCGTCGGGGCATGCATGGCAAACGATGGATCGACCCGAGCTGCAGATAAAAAGCGGGAAAAAACGCTGGGCATTAAAGCATTTTCGGCTTGGGGCGTCATTCGCGCCACTCAAACAAGTCGACCGAATGCATGAACGCCGGCGGTAACCAGAGGGTATGACTGCCGGTATGACCGGCAAAGTTTTGGGGAGTTTTATGAAAAAGGGATTTTTCAGGCGAAAAGTCGACACCGTCCTCGGCGTCGATATTCATGACAGCGGCATCAAGCTGGTCGAGCTGAACCGTTCAAGCGCCGGCTATACCGTCGAGGGCACGCCACGCAGGCACTGCCGGCGCATGCGGTGGTCGACGGCACATTGCTGGACCTTGACGGCATAGGGCAGGCGCTGCGCCAGGCTCTGGTGCGGTTGCGGACATCGGTGCGCCAGGCCGCGGTCGCCGTGGTTGGACCGTCGGTGATCACGCGGGTGATCGAAATGGACGCGGGGCTCAGTGATGAGGAGATGGTCTGGATGATCCAGATGGAGGCCGACCAATACATTCCTTACCCATTGGACGACGTGGCTATCGACTTTCAGGTGCGTGGCCCTTCGGCGCAAGACCCGCACAGGGTCGAGGTGTTGTTGGCGGCCTGTCTCAAGGAACAGGTCAAGGCGCGCGAAGCGGTCCTGGCCCTTGCCGGGCTTGTCCCGCGGGTGGTGGATATCGAGGGATTTGCATTGGAGCGTGCGAGCCGTCAGGATTTCGCCAGCTTCATGCCGGGTCATCGAGTCGATGGTGCACAATGGGCCGTGGATGCCCAGGCGCTGGGAGTGGCTTGCGGGTTGGCCCTGAGGAGTTTCGCTGAATGACACGAATCAATCTTTTGCCTTGGCGCCAGGCGCTGGCACAGCGGCGGCGCAAGTATTTGCTGATGCTGCTGTTGGCGTTCGCCTGTGTGGCATTCGCTGCGGTGTGGTTGGCCGATCAGGTGATCGACCGGGCGATAGACCGGCAAGTGACGCGCAATCAACATTTGGGCAAGGAAATCGCCGCTCAGGACGCGCGTATCAAGACCATCGACGAGTTGCAGGAGCGAAGCCAGCAATTGGCCGAACGCATGAAGGTTGTGCAGGATCTGCATGACGCTCGATCTTCCAGTGCCCAGCTGTTTGACCAGTTGGCGCGTGCAGTGCCGGATGGCGTCCGGCTGCATGAAGTGCTGGCGAACGGCGATACCATCAGCGTCAGCGGCAGTGCTGAAACCAGTGAAGACATCGCCCAGTTGATGCGCCGCCTGGAAGCCTCCCAGGGCACGCATGCCACGCGGCTCCAGCGGGTACGTGCGGATGCCGGGAGTGGCGACAATGAGTTCCAATTGATGGTGCGTCAGGGGGAAACCACCGAGGCGCAACCATGAGCCTGCCCAGGCTCGACTTTTACGCACTCACTCACAACGTTGCAACATGGCCCTGGCCTGGTAAGGCCCTGCTCGCCTGCGCATTGGCTGGCCTGCTGCTGGTGGTGGGAGACGCCTGGCTCCTGAGCCCCTCGCGGGAGCGATTGCGCGTACTTGAGGCGCGGGAAGCGGCACTGCAACAGCAGTTGGCGCAACGAGCGGACCTGGCTGCCGGCCTGGAGGAACGTGCCCATCAGTTCAGCGCGATGGAGCACAAGGCAGCGGTGGTGCTTGGGGCGATTCCCGGCCAGCCCGAGATGCCTGGCTTGCTTGAAGACATCACTCGCCTGGCGGCGAGCAATGGCTTGGTGGTGGAGGGGATCACGGTTCTGGATGAGCAGCCGCGCGCGTTTCTCATTGAACAACCCCTGCAGATCGGCGCCAGTGGGGCTTACCACGACCTGGCGATGTTCGTGGCGGCCTTGGGTGGGCTGTCGAGGATTTTGACTGTGCATGATGTTGCGCTTCGCCCGGATGGCGCCTTGCTGCATCTCGAGCTGCTGGCCAGAGCCTATCGCGGCGAATCGCGCGGCGAGCTGTCGCTCGATCCTGAGGCTCGTCTTGCCTACGACTCATCAGCCCGGCGCGATCCGTTCCAGCCTTCCACCTTGCCGGACGATTGGGTCTCCGGTCAGCCGGCGCTTGCGCCTGATCCCGCTCGTAGCAGGGGGAAGCTGGAAGGGTTGGCCACCGATCAGTTCGAAATGGTCGGCACGCTGTCCCGTGGCGGACAGGTCTTTGCCTTGCTACGGGCCGCGTCAGAGGTCTATCGACTGGCGGTGGGCGACTACCTGGGGCAGAACCATGGCCGGGTCAGGGCTATTCATGAGGGTCATATCGAACTTGTCGAGCTATTCCCCGATGGACAGGGTGCATGGCTGGAGCGTCCACGAACCTTGAAGCTGAACGTCAACTCATAACGGAATCAATCAATGAAAAGGACTTTCTCGTCCTTCGGTGTGGCGCTATGGATAGCGTTCACGACACCGATGGCTGCTGCTGTGCCCAATCGCCTGGACTTGATCCAGTTGCCCCCTCCCGAGGAGATCGCTTCGGATGCGTATTCCGGCGAGAAACTGAACCTCAATTTCCAGAACATCGAACTGCGCGCAGTGCTGCAACAAATTGCCGACATTGCCGGCCTCAATCTTGTGGCCAGCGACGAAGTGCAAGGCTCGATCACCTTGCGGCTCAAGGATGTGCCCTGGGATCAGGCGCTCGACCTGATATTGCACAGCAAAGGCTTGGATAAACGGCTGAAGGCCGGCGTATTGCTGGTCGCTCCTGCCGATGAGTTGGCTGCTCGCGAGCTGCTGACGCTGGAGTCGCGCAGGCAGATGGCTGAACTGGCACCGTTGCGTCGAGAGTTGTTGCAGGTCAACTACGCCAAGGCGGCAGACCTGGCCAAGCTGTTCCAATCCGTCAACGGGCTCGAAGGCACTACCGATGAGCGTGGTTCGGTTGCGGTGGATGACCGCACCAACAACATCATTGCCTACCAGACCGGGGAGCGGCTGGAGGAGTTGCGGCGCATTGTGGCGCAACTCGATGTTCCGGTGCGGCAGGTCATGATCGAGGCACGGATCGTCGAGGCCAATGTCGATTACGACAAAAGCCTGGGCGCGCGTTGGGGCGGTGGGCTCAGTCGGGGGAACTGGGGCGCCGGCGGTATTCGCAAACCGCTGCCTGAAGGTACCGAGCCGCCGCAAGAGCCACCCACGTCGCCCTTTGTCGACCTGGGCTCGCTGACGGGGACGTCAGGCTTGGGTATCGCTTATATCACCGACAACCTGTTGCTGGATCTTGAGCTGACGGCCATGGAGAAAACCGGCAACGGTGAAATCGTCTCTCAGCCTAAAGTGGTGACCGCCGACAAGGAAACTGCGCGCATCCTCAAAGGCACCGAGATTCCCTATCAGGAATCCAGCTCCAGCGGCGCTACCTCGGTGTCGTTCAAGGAGGCTTCGTTGTCCCTGGAAGTGACCCCGCAAATCACTCCGGACGACCGGGTCATCATGGAGGTCAAGGTCACCAAGGATGAGCCGGACTATCTGAACAAACTCAACGATGTGCCGCCTATCAAGAAAAACGAGGTCAATGCCAAGGTGTTGGTCAAGGATGGCGAGACCATCGTGATTGGCGGGGTTTTCTCCAATACCCAAAGCAAAGTGGTAGATAAAGTGCCATTTTTGGGCGATGTGCCGTATCTTGGCCGCCTTTTCCGGCGCGATGTGCTGGCGGAGAAAAAATCCGAGCTGCTGGTATTCCTGACTCCGCGTATTATGAATAACCAGGCGATTGCTGTGAGTCGTTGATTCTGTGCGAAATTTGATTCTTGTAGGACCGATGGGGGCTGGAAAAAGCACCATCGGCCGTTTGCTGGCCAAAGAGCTGCGCCTGCCATTCAAAGATTCCGACAAGGAAATTGAATTGCGCACGGGTGCCAATATCCCATGGATCTTCGATAAGGAAGGCGAGCTGGGCTTTCGCGACCGCGAGCAGGCGATGATTGCCGAACTGTGCGGCTGCGACGGCGTAGTATTGGCCACCGGTGGTGGCGCCGTGATGCGCGATGAAAACCGCCGTGCGCTGCATGCCGGTGGCCGGGTGGTCTACCTGCATGCCTCGGTGGAGCAGCAAGTAGGCCGCACCGCTCGCGACCGCAATCGCCCGTTGCTGCGCACAGCCGACCCGGCAAAGACCCTGCGGGATTTGCTGGCGTTGCGCGATCCGCTGTATCGGGAAATCGCCGATCTGGTGGTGGAAACCGATGAACGGCCGCCCCGGATGGTGGTGCTCGACATTCTTGAGCGCTTGCAACGGCTGCCACCCCGTTAAAGCCAGGCCCGAAATGCGCTATTCTCGGCGGCGCGTCATTTCCTTCCAGGGTGTGGCGTAGAGCCATCAGTCGACGTCGGATCTTGACATCAGCGGACGTCAATACATCTTCAACGCGGGGACACATGCAGACACTTAAGGTCGATCTAGGCGAGCGCAGCTACCCGATCCATATTGGCGAAGGTCTGTTGGACCAGCCGGAGTTGCTCGCACCGCATATTGCCGGGCGGCAAGTGGCGATCATCTCCAATGAAACGGTCGCGCCGTTGTATCTTGAGCGTCTGAGCCGCAGCCTGGCGGCGTACTCGGTGATCTCCGTGATTTTGCCTGACGGCGAAGCCCATAAGAACTGGGAAACCCTGCAGTTGATCTTCGATGGCCTGCTCACTGCACGCCATGACCGGCGCACCACTGTTATCGCCCTGGGCGGCGGCGTCATCGGCGACATGGCCGGCTTTGCAGCCGCCTGCTACCAGCGTGGCGTGGATTTTATCCAGGTGCCGACCACCTTGCTGTCGCAGGTCGATTCGTCGGTGGGTGGCAAGACCGGCATCAATCATCCGCTGGGCAAGAACATGGTCGGCGCGTTCTACCAGCCGAATGCCGTGCTGATCGACACGGCGACGCTGAACACCTTGCCGCCGCGAGAGCTATCGGCCGGCCTGGCGGAGGTCATCAAATACGGGCTGATCTGCGACGAACCGTTCCTCACCTGGCTGGAAGAACACGTCGATGCCTTGCGCAATCTTGACCAGGTGGCATTGACCGAAGCGATATCCCGCTCCTGCGCCGCCAAGGCGCTGGTGGTCAATGCTGATGAGCGCGAGTCCGGTGTACGTGCCACGTTGAACCTGGGCCACACCTTCGGCCATGCGATCGAGACACACATGGGCTATGGTGTGTGGTTGCATGGGGAAGCCGTAGCGGCTGGCACAGTGATGGCGTTGGAAATGTCGCAACGCCTGGGCTGGATCAGTGCCCAGGAGCGTGATCGTGGCATCCGCCTGTTCCAGCGTGCGGGTTTGCCGGTCATCCCGCCTGAGGAGATGACCGAGGCGGACTTCCTCGAACATATGGCGATAGACAAGAAAGTGATCGACGGTCGACTGCGACTGGTATTGCTGCGCCACATGGGCGAAGCGGTGGTGACCGACGATTATCCGAAAGAGATTTTACAGGCCACGCTGGGAGCGGATTACCGCGCCCTGGCCCAGCTGAAAGGTTAATAAGATCCCGATGACTAGTTTGCATGCCGACGAGGCGTTCCTCGGCCATTACCATCTAAGCCATGACCCTTTTGCTCCACGGGTGCCTGGTTTCAAATTCTTCCCGGCGCAGCGCAAGCCGGTGCTTGGTCAGTTGCATCACCTGGCACGCTACAGCCAGCTGTTGCTGGTAGTGACGGGCCCGTTGGGCAGCGGCAAGACCTTGCTGCGCCAGGCGCTGGTAGCCAGCACCAACAAGCAGACGGTGCAGAGCGTGGTGGTGTCGGCCCGTGGAGCCGGTGATGCGGCGGGCGTGCTGCGCCAGGTGGCCCAGGCGCTGGACGTGCCTACCGCCGAGCCGAACGCGATCCTCAAGCAGGTGGTGCAACTGGGCCTGACCGGTCAGGAAGTCTACCTGTTGGTGGATGACGCCGAGCAGCTCGACGAGTCCGCCCTGGAAGCGCTGCTGGCGCTGGCCGCGGGGACACCCGAAGGTCGTCCCCATGTGTTCCTGTTTGGTGAGTCGTCGTTGATCGCCGATCTGGAGCAGATCAGTGGCGATCAGGAACTGTTCCACGTCATCGAATTGCAGCCCTACGAGGAAGAGGAAACCCGCGAATACCTGGCTCAACGTCTCGAAGGCGCCGGGGCCGGTATCGAACTTTTCTCCGCTCAACAGATCTCTGATATTCACGAAAGCTCCGACGGCTGGCCAGGCACCATCAACCAGGTCGCCCGGGATGCCATGATCGAAGCCATGATTGCCAGCCGCTCTGCGGTTAAGCGTCCAAAGATGGGGTTCACTATGCCTAAGAAGCACGTATTGGCTATTTCCGCCGTTGTGGTGGTCGCCGTAGCCGCCGCCTGGTTGATTCCAGGCCGTAGCAAGGCCCCCGCCACTGCCGGCGCGCCAACTGAGCAGGCGCAACTGCCACTGGGCAAGCCCACGCCAAACGTCGAGTTCGCCAACTCTGGCCAACCGACCAATCTGCCGATGGTTGGCCAGCCAGTGATGCGCGGGCCACTTGCCGAAGAGGCCGGTGGTATCTCCGAAGGCGACGACGGCGTGCCGGTGGAAGGTTCCAGCGCCACACCTCCGACCGTGACCACGACTGCACCGCCGGCGGGCGTGCCAGCGGGCCAGCCGGCTGCGGTTGCCAAGCCGACACCGACACCGACCCCGGCTCCGACCGTGGCCACGGCCAAACCAGCCCCCGTGGCCAAGCCTGTAGCACCCGCTCCGGCTGCCAAGCCTGCGCCAGTGGCCAAGCCGGTCGAGAAGCCTGCCGCCACCGTTGCCAAGGCAGCCCCGGCCGCAGCCGGCAGCAGTTGGTACACCAGCCAGCCTGCTGGCCACTTCGTGGTACAGATCCTGGGCACCAGTTCCGAAGCCAACGCCCAGGCGTTCGTGAAGGAGCAGGGCGGCGAGTACCGTTATTTCAAGAAAGTGCTCAACGGCAAGCCTCTCTATGTGATCACCTACGGCAGCTTCCCAAGCCGCGCCGCAGCTGATTCTGCTATCAAAGCCTTGCCAGCGAAGGTTCAGGCTGGTAAACCTTGGCCTCGCACTGTTGCCAGCGTCCAACAGGAACTGGCGGCAACTCGCTGAAGATCCGGTGGCCTTACCCAGGCCGCCCTCCCGGCACCTCAAAAAATAACCGCAAGTGCGTGCAGTTCCTCCCGGGACCGCGCGCTTTGTGGTGTCTGCGTCACAGTAGCTTTTGAGTCGTAGCGGTCAGAATTAAAAAAGTTTTGACTAGCACAGCATATCGCTTTAAACCTTTCATAAATGCGACATAGATTTGCGACATTTCGTCGCTAAATTTGTGAGCGTCTGTGTCGGTGTGTACAATGACCTCCCTTTTGCCCCCGCTAAGTCGGCGTACGTTCGACGTGGAAGGTAACCGGTTGAATTGAAAAGAAATTTGCCTCGATATAAGAGGCAGCCTGGTGAGAAAGTGTCTATGAAAGCAGGTCTGTACCAACCCGATGAATTCAAGGATAACTGCGGTTTCGGCCTGATAGCCCATATGCAGGGCGAGCCCAGTCATACCCTTCTGCAAACGGCCATCGAGGCCCTGACCTGCATGACCCACCGCGGTGGGATCAACGCCGACGGTAAAACCGGTGACGGTTGCGGCCTTCTGATTCAAAAGCCCGACCAGTTCCTGCGCGCCGTCGCCAAAGAGCAATTTGCAGTCGACCTGCCCAAGCAATACGCCGTGGGCATGGTGTTCTTCAACCAGGACCCGGTCAAAGCCGAAGCCGCTCGCGAGAACATGAACCGCGAGATCCTGGCTGCCGGCCTGCAACTCGTCGGCTGGCGCAAGGTGCCGATCGACACCAGCGTACTCGGCCGACTGGCCCTGGAGCGCCTGCCACAGATCGAACAAGTGTTCATCGCAGGCGATGGCCTGAGCGACCAGGACATGGCGATCAAGCTGTTTACCTCGCGTCGTCGCTCGTCGGTGGCCAACGCCGCCGACACCGATCACTACATCTGCAGCTTTTCCCACAAGACCATCATTTATAAAGGCCTGATGATGCCGGCGGACTTGACCGCCTTCTATCCGGACCTGAGTGATGAGCGCCTGCAAACCGCAATCTGCGTGTTCCACCAGCGCTTCTCTACCAACACCCTGCCGAAATGGCCGCTGGCCCAGCCATTCCGCTTCCTCGCCCATAACGGCGAGATCAACACCATCACCGGCAACCGCAACTGGGCCGTGGCCCGTCGCACCAAGTTCGCCAACGATCTGATGGACCTGGAAGAGCTCGGCCCGCTGGTCAACCGCGTGGGCTCCGACTCCTCGAGCATGGACAACATGCTCGAACTGATGGTCACCGGCGGCATCGACCTGTTCCGTGGCGTGCGCATGATCATTCCGCCTGCGTGGCAGAACGTCGAGACCATGGACCCGGACCTGCGTGCGTTCTACGAGTACAACTCGATGCACATGGAGCCGTGGGACGGCCCGGCCGGCGTGGTCATGACCGACGGTCGCTACGCGGTGTGCCTGCTCGACCGTAACGGTCTGCGCCCGGCGCGCTGGGTCACCACCACCAACGGTTTCATCACCCTGGCGTCGGAAATCGGCGTGTGGGACTACAAGCCGGAAGACGTTATCGCCAAGGGCCGCGTAGGTCCTGGCCAGATCCTGGCCGTGGACACCGAAACCGGGCAGATCCTCGACACCGACGCCATCGATAACCGCTTGAAGTCTCGTCACCCGTACAAGCAATGGCTGCGCAAGAACGCCCTGCGCATCCAGGCGACCATGGAAGACAACGACCACGGTTCGGCTTTCTACGACATCGACCAGCTCAAGCAGTACATGAAGATGTACCAGGTCACGTTCGAAGAGCGCGACCAGGTGCTGCGCCCGCTCGGTGAGCAAGGCTACGAGGCCGTTGGCTCCATGGGCGACGACACGCCGATGGCCGTGCTGTCGCAACGTGTGCGCACGCCGTACGACTATTTCCGCCAGCAGTTCGCCCAGGTGACCAACCCACCGATCGACCCGCTGCGCGAAGCCATCGTGATGTCCCTGGAAGTGTGCCTCGGTGCCGAGCGCAATATCTTCCAGGAATCGCCGGAGCACGCCTCCCGCGTCATCCTCAGTTCGCCTGTGGTGTCCCCGGCCAAGTGGCGCTCGTTGATGACCCTGGACCGTCCGGGTTTCGACCGCCAGATCATCGACCTGAACTACGACGAGAGCCTCGGCCTTGAAGCCGCTGTGCGCAACGTTGCCGACCAGGCCGAAGAGGCTGTGCGCGCCGGTCGCACCCAGATCGTACTGACCGACCGCCACATTGCGCCGGGCAAACTGCCGATCCACGCTTCGCTGGCTACCGGTGCGGTACACCACCGCCTGACCGAAAAAGGCCTGCGCTGCGACTCCAACATCCTCGTGGAAACCGCCACAGCCCGCGACCCGCATCACTTCGCGGTGTTGATCGGTTTCGGCGCCTCGGCGGTGTATCCGTTCCTGGCCTACGAAGTGCTGGGCGACCTGATCCGCACCGGTGAAGTACTGGGCGACCTCTATGAGGTGTTCAAGAACTACCGTAAGGGCATCACCAAGGGCCTGCTGAAGATCCTGTCGAAGATGGGCATCTCCACCGTCACCTCGTACCGCGGCGCTCAATTGTTCGAAGCCATCGGTTTGTCCGAAGAAGTCTGCGAACTGAGCTTCCGTGGCGTGCCAAGTCGTATCAAGGGCGCGCGCTTCGTCGACATCGAGGCCGAACAGAAAGCCCTGGCCACCGAAGCCTGGAGTGCGCGCAAGCCGATCCAGCAAGGCGGCCTGCTCAAGTTCGTGCACGGTGGCGAATACCACGCCTACAACCCGGACGTGGTCAACACCCTGCAAGCCGCCGTGCAGCAGGGCGACTACGCCAAGTTCAAGGAATACACCGCGCTGGTGGACAACCGCCCGGTGTCGATGATCCGCGACCTGTTCAAGGTGAAAACCCTGGACACGGCGATGGACATCAACGAAGTCGAACCACTGGAATCGATCCTCAAGCGCTTCGACTCCGCCGGTATTTCCCTGGGCGCCTTGTCGCCTGAGGCTCACGAAGCCCTGGCCGAAGCCATGAACCGCCTGGGTGCGCGTTCCAACTCCGGCGAAGGCGGTGAAGACCCGGCGCGCTACGGCACGATCAAGAGCTCGAAAATCAAGCAGGTGGCGACCGGCCGTTTCGGCGTGACCCCGGAATACCTGGTCAACGCCGAAGTGCTGCAGATCAAGGTAGCCCAGGGCGCCAAGCCCGGTGAGGGCGGCCAGCTGCCGGGCGGCAAGGTCAACGGTCTGATTGCCAAGCTGCGTTATGCGGTGCCGGGCGTCACGCTGATTTCGCCTCCGCCGCACCACGACATTTATTCAATCGAAGACTTGTCGCAGCTGATTTTCGACCTGAAACAAGTCAACCCGCAGGCCCTGGTCTCGGTGAAACTGGTGGCAGAAGCCGGCGTGGGCACCATCGCTGCCGGTGTGGCCAAGGCCTATGCCGACCTGATCACCATCTCCGGCTACGACGGCGGTACCGGTGCTTCGCCGTTGACTTCCATCAAGTATGCGGGCGCTCCATGGGAACTCGGCCTGGCTGAAACCCACCAGACCCTGCGCGGCAACGACCTGCGCGGCAAGGTGCGGGTACAGACCGACGGTGGCCTGAAGACCGGCCTTGATGTGATCAAGGCGGCGATCCTCGGCGCCGAAAGCTTCGGCTTCGGTACCGCGCCGATGATTGCCCTTGGCTGCAAATACCTGCGCATCTGCCACCTGAACAACTGCGCCACCGGCGTGGCGACGCAGAACGAGAAGCTGCGCAAGGATCACTACATCGGCACCGTCGACATGGTGGTGAATTTCTTCACCTATGTGGCCGAAGAGACCCGTGAGTGGCTGGCCAAGCTGGGCGTGCGTTCGCTGGAGGAGCTGATCGGGCGTACCGACCTGCTCGAAATCCTCGAAGGCCAGACCGCCAAGCAGCATCACCTGGACCTGACGCCGCTGTTGGGCAGCGATCACATCCCGGCCGACAAGCCGCAGTTCTGCGGTGTGGACCGCAACCCGCCGTTCGACAAGGGCCTGCTGGCCGAGAAGATGGTCGAACTGGCCGCTTCGTCGATCAATGACGCCAGCGGTGGTGAGTTCGCGCTGGATATCTGCAACTGCGACCGTTCCATCGGCGCACGCATCTCCGGCGAAATCGCGCGCAAGCACGGCAACCAGGGTATGGCGAAAGCGCCGATCACCTTCCGCTTCAAGGGCACGGCAGGCCAGAGCTTTGGCGTGTGGAACGCCGGCGGCCTGCATATGTACCTGGAAGGCGACGCCAACGATTACGTGGGCAAGGGCATGACCGGCGGCAAGCTGGTGATCGTTCCGCCCAAAGGCAGCGTCTACAAGACCCAGGACAGTGCCATTGTCGGCAACACCTGCTTGTACGGTGCCACGGGTGGCAAGCTGTTTGCCGCCGGTACCGCCGGCGAGCGTTTTGCCGTGCGTAACTCGGGTGCCCACACCGTGGTGGAAGGCACTGGCGATCACTGCTGCGAGTACATGACCGGGGGCTTCGTCGCGGTATTGGGCAAGACCGGTTACAACTTCGGTTCGGGCATGACCGGCGGCTTCGCCTACGTGCTCGACCAGGACAACACCTTCGTCGACAAGGTCAACCACGAGTTGGTCGAGATCCAGCGGATCAGCGGCGAAGCCATGGAGTCCTACCGGAACCACTTGCAACACGTGCTGGACGAGTACGTTGAGGAAACCGGCAGCGAATGGGGTCGTAACCTCGCCGAGAACCTCGATGACTACCTGCGTCGTTTCTGGCTGGTCAAGCCCAAGGCTGCCAACCTGAAATCGTTGCTTTCCAGCATCCGTGCCAACCCGCAGTGATATGCGCCTGAAGAGTTTGATGAGGTTTTAACATGGCTGAACGTCTGAATAACGACTTCCAGTTCATCGATGTCGGGCGCAAAGATCCGAAGAAGAAACTGTTGCGTCAACGCAAGAAAGAGTTCGTGGAAATCTACGAACCCTTCAAACCCCAGCACTCGGCCGACCAGGCCCATCGCTGCCTGGGTTGCGGTAACCCGTATTGCGAATGGAAGTGCCCGGTGCACAACTTCATTCCCAACTGGCTCAAGTTGGTGGCCGAGGGCAACATCCTCGCCGCCGCCGAGCTGTCGCACCAGACCAACACCCTGCCGGAAGTGTGTGGCCGGGTGTGCCCGCAAGACCGTCTGTGCGAGGGCGCGTGCACCCTTAACGATGGCTTCGGCGCAGTGACTATCGGTTCGGTGGAGAAGTACATCACCGACACCGCGTTCGCCATGGGCTGGCGTCCGGACATGTCCAAGGTCAAGCCGACCGGCAAGCGTGTCGCCATCATCGGTGCCGGCCCTGCTGGCCTGGGCTGCGCCGACGTGCTGGTGCGTGGCGGCGTGACCCCGGTGGTGTTCGACAAGAACCCGGAAATCGGCGGCCTGCTGACCTTCGGCATTCCCGAGTTCAAGCTGGAAAAAACCGTACTGAGCAACCGTCGCGAAGTGTTCACCGGCATGGGCATTGAGTTTCGTCTCAATACCGAAGTCGGCAAAGACGTGACCATGGAGCAGTTGCTCGAAGAATACGATGCCGTGTTCATGGGCATGGGCACCTACACCTACATGAAGGGCGGCTTTGCCGGTGAGGACCTGCCGGGCGTTTACGACGCTCTGGACTTCCTGATCGCCAACGTCAACCGCAACCTGGGCTTTGAAAAGTCGCCGGAAGATTTCGTCGACATGAAAGGCAAGAAGGTCGTAGTGCTGGGCGGTGGTGACACTGCGATGGACTGCAACCGTACGTCGATCCGCCAGGGCGCCAAGTCGGTGACCTGTGCCTATCGCCGTGACGAAGCCAACATGCCGGGCTCGCGCAAAGAGGTGAAGAACGCCAAGGAAGAAGGCGTGAAGTTCCTCTACAACCGCCAGCCGATTGCGATTGTCGGTGAAGATCGCGTCGAAGGCGTGAAGGTGGTCGAGACGCGTCTTGGCGAACCGGACGCCCGTGGCCGTCGCAGCCCCGAGCCGATCCCGGGTTCCGAAGAGATCATCCCGGCCGACGCCGTGGTCATCGCCTTCGGTTTCCGTCCAAGCCCGGCGCCGTGGTTCGAGCAGTTCCAGATCCAGACCGACAGCCAGGGCCGCGTCGTAGCCCCGGAGCAGGGCCAGTACAAGCACCAGACCAGCAACCCGAAAATCTTCGCCGGCGGCGACATGGTGCGGGGCTCCGACCTGGTGGTCACCGCGATCTTCGAAGGCCGCAACGCCGCCGAAGGGATCCTGGACTACCTGCAGGTCTAATGATCGTTCCCACGCTCTGCGTGGGAATGCCGTCAGGGACGCTCCGCGTCTGCTCTGAAGCGTGACGCGGAGCGTCACAGGATGCATTCCCACGCGGAGCGTGGGAACGATCATATCCGCGACAAATTGACCCGATAGATAAAAGGCACGGCGCATTCCGTGCCTTTTGCGTTGCGCTCTGAGAAAATGCCCGCACTTTTTTTGCGGATGCCGACATGACTGCCCTCAAGAACGACCGTTTCCTTCGTGCCCTGCTCAAGCAACCCGTAGACGTCACACCTGTCTGGATGATGCGTCAAGCCGGTCGCTACCTGCCGGAATACCGCGCCAGTCGCGCCAATGCCGGCGACTTCATGAGCCTGTGCATGAACCCCGCGTTCGCCTGCGAAGTCACGATGCAGCCGCTGGACCGCTACCCGGAACTCGACGCGGCCATCCTCTTTTCCGATATCCTCACCATCCCCGACGCCATGGGCCAGGGCCTGTACTTCGAGACCGGTGAAGGTCCGCGTTTCAAGAAAGTGGTCAGCACCCTGGCCGACATCGAAGCCCTGCCGATTCCTGATCCGCACAAAGACCTCGGTTATGTGATGGACGCCGTCAGCACCATCCGCCGCGAGCTCAATGGTCGCGTGCCGCTGATCGGCTTCTCCGGCAGCCCGTGGACCCTGGCTACCTACATGGTCGAAGGTGGCTCGTCGAAAGACTTCCGCAAGACCAAGGCCATGCTCTACGACAACCCGCAGGCCATGCACCTGCTGCTGGACAAGCTGGCGCAGTCGGTCACCTCCTACCTTAACGGCCAGATCATGGCCGGTGCGCAAGCGGTGCAGATCTTCGACACCTGGGGCGGCAACCTGTCGGCGGCGGCGTACCAGGAGTTCTCCCTGGCCTACATGCGCAAGATCGTCAGCGGCCTGATCCGTGAGCATGAGGGTCGCAAGGTGCCGGTCATCCTGTTCACCAAGAACGGCGGCCTGTGGCTGGAAAGCATCGCCGATGCAGGCGCCGATGCGTTGGGCCTGGACTGGACCTGCGACCTGGGCGAAGCCCGTCAGCGCGTGGGCAACCGCGTTGCGCTGCAAGGCAACATGGACCCGACCGTGCTCTACGCCAAGCCGGAAGCGATCCGCACCGAAGTCGGGCGCATCCTGGCCAGCTACGGCAAGGGCACCGGCCACGTGTTCAACCTCGGCCACGGCATCACGCCGGAAGTGAACCCGGAGCATGCCGGCGCGTTCCTGCGTGCGGTGCACGAGTTGTCGGCGCAATATCACGAGTAACACACAAAAAATGTGGGAGGGGGCTTGCTCCCGATAGCGGTGGTTCAGTTACAAATACTGAAACTGACACACCGCTA
>NZ_JBNPJV010000034.1:0-27557 GCF_050312585.1 Pseudomonas sp. R19M | reverse complement strand
CAAGTCGAATCGTCGCACCGCCCCTCCCACAGTGACCGCGTTAATCCTTAACTGACTGGCGTTAGGGTTTGCTCCCGATAGCGGAGCAAGCCCCCCCACAAGACCTTCGGTACCCTGACGCCTGCGTTTGCATGAGCCCTCATCTACACTCCAGGAGAGTAAGCGCTCGGCGACTCGCCGGCACAGGAGTGCTCGATGTCTCCCCGATTTCATGACAAGCAGCGTGGCGCCGTGGGTCTGATGACGGTAGGTGTGTTGGCATTGGCGTTGATGTGCACATTACTGGTGATCGACAGCGGCCGTTTGTATTTGGCCAAGCGCCAGTTGCAAGGCGTGGCGGACACTGCCGCGCTGGAGGCCGTCAGCCGCGGGGGAACGTGCCAGGCCGGTTTGAGCGCTGCGGCTTTTGCTGCGCAGAGTGTGGCGCGCAATAATTTTGTACTGGGCAATGGCAATACCTTGGTGGCCCGCTGCGGTTCGGTGACCACCGGCGCTTCGGGCATGCGCACCTTCAGTGCCAACCCGGCGCTGTCGTCAGCGATTCAAGTGGTGGTCAGCAATACCGTGCCAACCAGCATCGCGGCAGGCGTCTGGGCACTGACCTCCGGCAACCCTCTCAGCCTCAGTACCGTCTTGACCGCCACGGCCGTGGCGGCGATACCCACGCCGGCATTGGCCCAGCTCACCATCAACAGCACGCTGGCCAGCGTCAATACGGCCAATGCCGGCCTGTTGAACCCGCTGTTTTCCGGGCTACTCGGCGGCAACGTCAACCTGACGGTCGCCGGTTGGAATGGCCTGATCAATACCAATATCAACCTGCTCAGTTACCTCAACCAATTGGCGATCAACCTGAACCTGACCGCTGGCAATTACACGCAGTTGCTCAACACCAACGTCACCGCGACGCAGTTGATCCAGGCCGCGATCAATGTGCTGACCGCCAACGGCGCCTCGGTGGATGTGTTGACCGCCCTGGGCAACCTGCAATTGGCCGCAATCAACCAGGCACCGCTGACGCTTGGGCAGATCCTGCAGGTGCAGACCGGCACCACGGCGTCGGCGCTGAACGCCAACCTTCAAGTCTTCCAACTGGTCCAGGGCATTGTGCAACTGTCCAACAGCCAGAGCTCGATGGCGGCGACCTTGCCGGTCAGCCTGCTGGGGCTGGCCAACATCACCACCCAGGTCAAAGTCACCCAGCCGCCGCAACTGTCGGCCGTCGGCAACCCGGCGCTGGCGGCGGCCAACCCACAGGGGCCGAATGCGATCTACGTGCGTACGGCCCAGGTACGCACCGAAGTGACGGTGAGTTTGCCGGTGTTGAACAGTTTGTCGGGGTTGACTACGGCGGTGGATAACTTGCTGGGGCCACTGACCCCCGTGGTCAATGGCCTGCTGAGCTTGAACCTGGTGACCTCGATCAATTCGGCCTTGTGCTTGCTGGGGGCTGGTTGCCAGCAATTGGATTTGCTGGTGATGCCGGGCAACCTGCCGCTCAATGTCGTGTTGGATGCCGGTGGCGCCAGCAGTTATGTCACCGCCTACAGTTGCCCAACGGGCGGCACGGGCACCAAGAGCCTGACGGCCAGCACCACTACCTCGTTGGCCTCGCTGAATATCGGCAGCATCACCAATGCTTTTTCGACCACCCAGCCGATGACGGTGGCGCCGCTGGCGCTGATCGATATCGGCACCAAGACCTGCCATATGATTGCCTTCATTGGCAGCTGTGACAGCCGTGTGCCGTTTGCCGGCGGTGGCATCGGGATCAAGGTGCAAAGCCCGATCGCCGGAAGCAACCAGACCCAGGTGTTCTCCAGTACCGCACCCTTTGCCACGCCGCCTAACGTCGGCCTTGCACCGACCTATCAAGCCGCCACGCCGGCCACCAATGTGGTCAGCAGCCTTTCCGCGACCCTCAGCGGCGTCGGTCTCACGGCCTACCAGCCGGTGGGCAGTAACCCGCTGGGCAGCCTGATCACCAATACCGTGTCGCTGCTCAGTGGCGTCAGCGCTATCGTCACACCGGCGGTGGATGGCCTGTTGGGCTCGCTGTTGAACCCGATCCTCAACAACCTGTTGAACAGCTTGGGGATCAGCCTGGCGAACGTGAATGTCGGCGCCAACCTGAGCTGTGGCCAGACCGGGGAAGCCTACCTGGTGATTTAAGCGTCGGTGGCCCTGGGCAGTTCCACGCAAAAGCGTGCACCGTGCTCACCGTTGCTGACGCTCAGGCGCCCGCCCATGTTTTCCACAATGCCATAGCTCACCGACAAGCCCAGCCCGGTGCCTACGCCTATCGGCTTGGTGGTGAAAAAGGGTTCGAAGATGCGCTCCAGCAAGCGAGGGTCGATGCCACCCCCGTTGTCTTCGACCCAGAGGCGTACGTGCTGGCTGTCGTGCTCGGTGTGTAGGGCGATCCACGGGCGCAACTCGGGGTTTCTCTCGCGCTGGCCGAGCAGCGCATCACGGGCGTTGACCATCAGATTGATCAGCACCTGCTCAAGCTGATCGATGTGACCTTTGACTTGCACCGGGATATCCGCCTGGCTCACGCGCACCTCGACGCCTTTGCCGCGCAGACCTTCGCTGAGCAACGACAGGGTGCCTTCGACCGCCTGCGCCGGGTCGAACGGTTGCTGCTCGACTTCCGAGCGGCGGCCGAACACGCGCATATGGTCCACCACCCGTGCCGCGCGCTGCACCTGGGCGTCGATGCGCTGGAGTTTTTCAGTGAGGTAATCCACCTGTGCGTTGCCGGTGCTCAGGCGCTTGAGCACGTTGACGATCGCCATGCGCATCACGTTCAGCGGCTGGTTGATCTCATGGGCCAGGCCCGTGGCCATTTCGCCGAGGGTGGCCATTTTCGCGCTTTGGGTCAGTTGTTGCTGGGAGCGGCGGACTTCCGTGTTGTCGCGGCCCACGGCCTGCACTTCCAGCAACGCGCCCTGCTCATCAAACACCCCACGGTCCGACCATACCCACCAGGCATGCTCGCGCCCCGGCAGTTGCAGGCTGATTTCCGCGGTACTGACCGGAAATTCGGGGGTCAATTGGTGGATGCGTTGTAAAAACGCCTGGCGTTGTTCGTCCGACAACCAGCCGCCCAGGTTCAGGCCCGGCAGTTGGGCCGGCAGGCATTCCAGGTAGTTGGCCAATGGCGTGTTGCCGAAGGTCAGCGTCAGGTCCGGGCGGTAGCGGCAGATCATCGCCGGGGAGTCCTCCACCAGAATTCGGTAGCGCTCCTCGCTGTCCTTGACTTGCTGCGCGGTCAAGGTCGCCTCGGTGACGTCCAGCCATAGGCCGACCGCCTCCACCGGCAGGCCGAGGTCGTCGCGCAACAGCTTGGCTTCATCGAGCAGCCAGTGGTAACCGCCCTGTTTGTCTTGTACCCGATAACGGCTGCGTACGCTGCCTTCGCGCAGCAACTGGCGGGTGCGTTGGAAGTACAGGTCACGATCATCCGGGTGCACCCATTGCACCAGGCTTTCGTGGTTGCATTCGGCCAGGGTACGGCCCAGCAGCGGCAGCAGGCTGTCGCTGAAAAAAACCGGTTGCAGCGCGCCATCCACATAGCGTTGCACGTAGATGATCGCGGGCGAGCTGGCGATCAGGTTTTCCAGGCGCGAATGGGCGACGTCGGCCTGCAACTGCTGGTTTTTGATGTCGCTGATGTCGAGCATGAAACCGATGCAACGGCGTTGCTCACCGGTGCCCAGCACTTGGCCCTGGACGCGATACCAGGTGCTGTCGCTGCGGCTTAAGCGCACGCTGGCGAGCAGAGGTTTGCCAAGGTGATGCAGATCCCGCAGACGGCTCTGCAGTTCAAGACGGTCGGCGGGGTGGATCAGGTGCAGCCAGGTGTCCAGGGCTTGCCGGGTCGGTTCTTCTGCCTGGCCCAGGTTGCGCATCAATTGCGGGGCAAGTTGGATCTCGTCGCTGCTGGGCAACAGCTCCCACCAGCCGGTACCCAGCAAGCCTTGCAGGGCTTCCAGGCGCTCCAACTGCTGGTGGTGGTGCTGTTCGCGCACGCGGCTGAGCATCGGCGCGGCGAGGGCGGCGGCGAGGTTCAGCCAGTCGCGATCCGTGCAGTGGGGATGGCCGTTGTAGGGGCCGCACAGTAGCCACGCGGCGACGCCCTGGCCGTCGCGATAGGGCACCAGGAAGCCATCGGCGTTGCCGAACACACTGTGTAAACGCGGGTGCTCGCCACGCCCATAGGGTGCTTTGAGCGCCAGTGGGGTGGTGCCGTTGAGGTTGTCCAGGCAGGTGCCGAGGCGCTGCCCGGTGTGCCAGAGCTGCGGCGCATCATGGTTGGCGTACTGGCTATAGATCTGCCAGCCTTGGTCTTCCTGATCGAGCAATGCGAGAGCCACACAGGGAATGCGCCAGCGCTGCGCCACACTGCACAACTGTTCGTTGAACACCTCGGACAAACGGCTGAGGCTGCACACCCGCAGTTGCGCGCTGACCAGGCTGGTGAGCTGGTGGTTCTGTTCGCGTTGCTCGGCCAATTGCCGGCCGCCGAGTAAATCGCCGATATCCACCGCATGCAGCAACCAGCCGTTGGCGTGCGGCTCCAGCGTGCCACGGGTGTGCAAGGGCTGCCCGGCGGCCCCCTGGAAATCCAGGTCGAGGCTGTGGCGTTGCCAGTCGGCGGGAATACCTTCCACCGCCAGGGCGCTGTCGGCGCATAGCAAGTCTTGCAACGGTAACGCGATTGCATGCGGCGCGAGGTATTGGCGCAAGGTGCCGCTGATATCGAGCACGCGCCCCTGGGCATCCAGGTGCAGGTGCAGCCCGGCGCTAGGTGGCGCCGGCGTGTCGAGGGCCCGCGCGCCGCTGCGGCCGAGCAGACGCCCGAAGAGTTTGTCCCCGGCGGTCAAAACTGCAGGCTCGACTGGGCCTGCAGCGTCGCCGGCAACTGCGGCACGCTGCCAATGCCGGGCAACACGATAAAGGGCATCACATTCTGCAGATTGGCCGTGGGGTAGTTGATTTTTACCGTCACCAGGCCGCTGACCAAGGTGGTGGTGACCTGTGTCGCTGCGTTGAAATTGAAGGCTGCGGGAAGCCACCCCAGGCGTGTCGCGACGGTGGTATTGGCCATGTTGATCACCGCCGCGTCATAGCCTTGCATCGTGGGGTCCAGGCCCACGACCAGGCGCACGGCTTCAGCGGTCGCCTGGTTGAACGACTGTTTTAACAGCAGTGGCAGGCTATAGCTGACCATTGCGTAGAACACGCCGAAAAAAATCATGAACACGGCGACGAATTCGATCGCCGCCGTACCCTTTTGCTTTTTGGGGAGGCTTGTTCTCATCACCGCGTCTACCCTGACGGCTACTACTTGATATCAGCATAGAATCAATCAGCAAAAAGGGATGTTTTTTACGTGATCCAGGGTGCCGTGGTATTGGTGTGGTTGGGGCTGTGTGCGGCGCAGGACGCTCGGCAGCGGTTGCTGGCTAACCGCCTGACGCTGGGGGCGGCCCTGTTGGCGTTGATCTACCTGCTGGGCACGGGCAGCACATGGCTGGGCGCGCCGGCCGGGCAGGGTGCGCTGGCGTTGGTGCTGGCGCTGCTGCTGACCCTGCCGGGTTACGCCCTGGGCCGCCTGGGCGCGGGCGATGTGAAGTTGCTCGCGGCGTTGGCGCTGGCCTCGAATGCCGAGTATCTGCTGGGGTCTTTCATCGGGGCGGCATTCGCCAGTGTGCTCTGGCTGATGCTTGCGCCAAAAGTGTGGGCGCTTCTGGGGCCGGTGTTTAAAGACCCAATGGCCGGTTTGGCGCCGCAATCGTCAAAAAAACTGCCGTTCGCGCCGTTTTTGCTGGTGGGATTCGTACTTACGTGGTTTTGGATCCATTAGTCGTCATGGGGGTATTAACGCTATGTACATAGTCGGAAAGTACGTCTACGTTTAAGTTGTGTAGGAATGTTGTTTAAGTTGTGTAGGGATATTCGTCGTAAAAGATGGGCCAATCTTTTGGCGTGCCTGGCATGGAGTAGCGTGTGAACAAGCTTACCTCTGCGGTTAAAGTGCTCGTGGTCGACGATCAGCCACTGATCGTGGAGGAGCTCTGTGAGTTTCTCGAAAGCAGCGGCTATCGTTGCGTCCCTTGCCAGTCCAGCCAGCAGGCCTTGACGTGTTTCAGCGAAGACGCCGAGATTGGCCTGGTGTTGTGCGACCTGCATATGCCGGACATGGACGGCATCGAATTGGTCCAGGCGTTGCAAAAGGTCGCCGGTAAGCAGCGGGCTTTCGAAGCCATCATGTTGACCGGGCGCGCCGACAAGCAGGACGTGATCAAGGCCCTGCGGGCCGGGTTCGCCGACTACTATCAGAAGCCGATCAACCTGGATGAATTGCTCGAAGGCTTGCAGCGCCAGGACGCAGCATTGCAAGAGCGCAGGAAGGATCTGCAACTGGGGCACTTGAATCAGAAGCTGCAATTTCTGTCCGAGTCCATCAACGAGCTGTATCAGGACATCGATAAAGTCCGCCGCAGCCCGCCAGGGGCGCAGGGCGAAGCGGTCCCGGCGGGGCCGTCGGAAATTCCGGCGATCTTCAAACCGCTGTCACCGCGCCAGTGGGATGTGGCGCGGCTGGTGGGCACAGGCCAGACCAACTATCAGATTGCCTGCGAATTGGGCATTACCGAAAACACAGTGAAATTGTACGTCTCTCAGGTGTTGCGCCTGACCCACATGCATAACCGCACGCAACTGGCACTGGCGCTGTCGCCTGGCAAATTGGCGCCGCACCAGCAGGTGACGGCTCACTGATAACAACACCATCCCCCCTCCCACAAACTACTGATGATTGCCGCCGGTTTGCCCGCCGACTTTCTGTTCGAAAAACTCCGGGATCGGATGCTTGTAGCTGTCCAGCAACCGCTGGGCAGCCTGTTCGCGTTCGGCGGCGGTGGCTTTTTGCTGGGTGCTGGATGCGAGCTTGCCGCTGACCTGCAACGTCAGCCAATTTTCAGTGGCGGCCTGTTGCGGGGATGAGGGCCCGGGCTCTATGGCCAGGACACTCATGGGTAATGTCAGCACTGCCAGGCTGGTGAGATAGGGGCGTTTCATCATCAATTCCTCGAGTTGCCGGTGGTCTCACTGACCGTGGCGAGCTGATCGCCGGCTTTGGCGACGGGAGCGCCGGAGCCTTTGAGTTTCTCGGCCCTGGCCTGGGCCTCGGTGACTTGTTCCGGGCTCAGGCCCATCTGGCCAACCACTTGTGCGGCCTGCTTCCAGTTGTCCTGATAGATCAGCAAGGTCACCAGGTTGATCGCCGCCAGCGGGTCGCTCTGCTTGAGTTCCATGGCGGTCATGAATTCGAAACGGGCGTCTTCCAGGCGCAGTTGGTTGAGGTACACCACGCCCAGGTCATTGCGGATTTTTTCGTCGGTGGGTGCCAAGCGTGCCGCACGTTGCAAGTGCGCCATGGCTTGCCCGTTGTCGCCCTTGGCCGAGGCCAGTTGGCCCAGGCCGTGCTCTCCTTCGGCGGCCATGCAGGTACCGAGCAGGCTGCGGTACAACGGCTCGGCCTCGCCGCGGCCCAGCAAACGATAGGCCTTGGCCTGGCGCAGGCGCACCTGGGGCAAGTGCGAGGGCAGGTTCTGCAGGTTGGCCAGGCTGGCGTGCAGCTTGCCGTCATTGGCCATTTCATCGGCCAGGTTCAATGCCAGCTCCTGGTCGGAAGCGGGCTTGGGGCAACTGCCGGTGGCCGTGAGTGCGCTCCACGGGGTTTGACCATTGGTGGCACAACCGCCGAGCAATAACAGGCTCAAACCGGCTATCAAGGCTTTCATCGGGCGCTCCTCATAGGTTACTCAAGGCTCGGGAGATGCCGATGAACGCAGGCCCTCCGAGCACGATCAGCAAGGCGGGAAACAGAAAAACCATCATCACCACCGACATCTTCGCCGACATCTTCGAAACGAATTCCTGGATGCGGGTCAGGCGGCGGTCGTCGAGCAATTGCTTGAGCGCCAGCAACGACTTCATCGCGCCGCCCCCTTGCTGGACCAGTTGCTGGAGGATGGTGCAGGTATCGGTGAACTCATCCACGGCCAGCAGCCGGGCGGTCTTACCCAGCTCCTCGCTGAGTTCCAGGCCGGAGTCGACCCGTGTCAGGATCAGGCGCAGCTCATGGGTCAAGGCCGGCAGCAGGCGCTGCGCTTCAAGGCTGAGCACGCGCAGTGTCTGTTCGACGGCCATGCCTGATTCGAACAGGATGCGCAGCAGCGGGATGAAGGTTGCCACCTCGCGGGCGATCTGCTGCTGCCGACTTTTGGCGAGGCTGGACAGCACGCGCTTGGGCAGCAGGTAGCCAATGCCCAAGGCGATCAGGGGCGCGAGCCAGGGCGAGTCGCTGTGGCCAAACAACACGCCCTGGGCCACCCCCACAAGGCCCATCAGCACCAGCGGCGTGCCGATCTGGAAGGCGGCGAACATCGAGCGTTGGCTGGCTTTACGCCAGCCGACCCGGTTGAGCAGGACCTGGGTTTCATGGTCCAGGCTGAGCGAACGTTGCGCCAGCGGGCTGCTGCCCAGTTGCTGCATCAGGCTGCCGAACTTGTCTTTGCGGCCCAGCTGGCCCTGCAGGCGCTGGGCAACCAGGCGTTGGCCGCGTCGCTGCCTGACCAGGTTGGCGAGCACCAACGCCAGGGCGGCAAGGAACAGGACGGCGCTGATCAGCAGGGCAATCGCCATGTCATACACTCCGCAACATGCGCCATAAGGTGAAGCAACCCATGAGTTGCATGGCCAGGGCCACGAACAGCAACAGGCGACCCGTGTCGTCGTTCCACATGGTCATCAGGTACGCGGGGTTCACTGCCAGGAAGTAGCCCACCATGGAAATGGGCAGGGCGGTGAGGACGTAGGCGGTCACCCGGGTTTCGCCGGTCAGGGCGCGCAGCTGGCGGGCGGCCTGCTCGCGTTCGCGGATCATCTTGATCAGGTTTTCCAACAGCTCGCTGGCGTTGCCGCCATAGCGGTGGTTGACCTTCAAGCCCAAGGCGAACAGGCGAAATTCGTCGCGCTCATAGAATTCGGCAAAGTCATGCGTCGACTCCGGCAGGCTGACGCCCAACTGCACGTTGCGCTGGATGCGGCCCATGGCTTTTTTCAGGGGGTCTTCGCTGATTTCGATGCCGCCCAGCACCGCGTCGGTCAAGGTGCGCCCGGCCTTGAGGCTGCGTACGGTGTGATCGAGCAACTGCGGCAGCTGTTCGATCATGCGCTTGATGAGCCGCTGATACCGCCAGGCGAGGTACAAGCGCAGCAACAGCGGTGGCACCAGCAGCATCATCACCAGGCCAAACCAGCCGGCAACCATCAACCCCAACGCGACGCCCAGGGCCCACAACGCCAGCCACAGCCCCAGGCTGTCACTGGGTTTGCCCAAGCCTGCGCGCAGGAACATGCGCTCCAGGCCGTTCCAGTGGCTGGGTTCTTCGGCGAGCTTGGGCTGGCCTTCGGCAAGGCGGTCCAATACGCGTTCGGTCTGGGCGCGGCGCAGGCCATGGTAAAACGATCGAATCGACAGGCCGGTCAGGATCAGGCAAATCAGCAGCAGGATGGCCCCAGTCATGGTCGAATCCCTTTCACGGCAATGCCGGCTCGCGGCGCAGCTTTTCACCGGCCGGGTTGACCGCCTCGCGCAGGAAGCCGAAGCCGGTTCGCCGGTCATGGCGGAACAGCGTGTTGGTCACGTACACGTCTTCGCGAATGCCCACCACCTCGACCACTTCGCTCACACAGCGGCGGCCGTCGGGCAGGCGGGTCAGTTGAATCACCACATCCAGCGCCGCACAGATCATTTGGCGCAGGGTTTTTTCCGCCACCGTCCGGCCAGTCAGGCCCACCAGTGTTTCCAGGCGCAGCAGGGCATCGGCGGCGTTGTTGGCATGCACGGTACTCATGGAACCGTCGTGGCCGGTGTTCATGGCGGTGAGAACATCGAGCACTTCCACGCCACGGATCTCACCCAGGATGATGCGGTCGGGGCGCATCCGCAGGGCGTTGCGGATCAGGTCGCTGGCCTTGACCTCGCCATGCCCCTCGGCATTCGGCGGGCGGGTTTCCAGACGCACCACATGGGGGTGGCCCAGTTGCAGTTCGGCCACGTCTTCGATGGTCACCAGCCGTTCATGGGGGTTGATCAGTTGGCTGAGGATGTTCAGCAATGTGGTTTTGCCGGTGCCGGTGCCGCCGCTGATGAGGATGTTGCAGCGCTTGCCCACGGCCTCCTGGAAGAAGTCGAAGATGTTCTGGTCGATGGTCTGCATGGCCACCAGGTCGCTGCTCTTGAGCATGTCCTTGCGAAACTTGCGAATCGACAGGCATGGCCCGTCCAGGGCTATCGGCGGGATGATCGCGTTGACCCGGCTGCCATCGGGCAGGCGCGCATCGACCATGGGCGAGGACTCGTCCAGGCGTCGCCCGAGGGGCGCGAGGATGCGTTGCATCACGCGCTCCACATGGTGCGCGTCGATGAACCGCAGGTCGCTCTGGTGCAGCAGGCCGTCGCGTTCTATAAACACCCGGTGCGGGCCGTTGACCAGGATCTCGGTGACGGATGGGTCGCGCAGCAGCACTTCCAGCGGGCCGAAGCCGGTCAGCTCGTCGACGATTTCTTCGGCCAGGCGTTCCATCTCATAGCGGGAGATCGCCAAGTGCATGCGGTTGCTGTATTCGGCCACTTTGTCGATGACAAACTGCGCCAGCAACTGGCGTGAACCTTCCAGCAGGTTCTTCCCCGACTCCTCGATGGCATCGATGATGTAGCGATGGAACACCAGCTTGAGCCCGTCGTGCTCGGTGTTGCTACCGAAGCCTGCGGTAGGGGCACCGAAAAGTTTTTCACTGTTCATTTGCCGGCTCTCAGCAGGCGATCAAGCCATTTGTTGGAGGGTTGTTCGTTGCCTGCCGAACGTTTTGCCAGGCGCTCCCCGAGGGTTTTCAGACCCTGGGTCAGGGGTTCGCGTGGCGCCAGGGCGAACAAGGTCTGGCCCTGGTTTTTTGCATTCAGGCGCACGTCCGGGCTCAGCGGCAGCACGGCAATCACCTCCAGGCCAAAGCTTTTGCCCAGGGTTTCGGCGTCCGGTGCACAGCTCTTGAGGTAGCTGTCGACCAACAGTTTGGCGTGCTCCAGCTTCATGCCCTTTTCGCGCCACAGGTTCAGCACCGCGAGGTTGCGTCGGCAGTCCAGCACGCTCTGGTCGGTGTACCACAACAGCTTGTCGCAATGGCTGACGAAGGTGCGCAGGGCTTCGCTGTCCGGTTGGCCAACCAGGTTCACCACAATGTGCTGGAAATGTTGGCGCAACGCGCTGAGCAGCATGTACAACTCGGCGGCGCTGGTGCGCTCCAGGGGCTCATCGTTGGGGGCGTAGGCCAGGATGCGCAGGCCGTCTTGCGCGCTGGTGAATGCGCTGTTGATCAGGGTCGTGTCCAACCGTCGCAGGTGGCGCAGGGCATCGCCGAAATGGAACGAGCTTTCCAGCCCCAGCAGCGCCAGGCTGTCACCTCGGGGCAGGCCCAAGTCCAGCAGCAAGGTGTGCTGACCACTCTTTTGTACGACCAGCGCCAAGTGGCTGGCCAACAGTGCGCCATCGGCATTGCCTTGGGTGCCATACAGCACGCTGAGGCCACCCAGCTGGGTGTTGGTGGTGACCGGCGGCAGGCGTTTGCTCAGGCGCCTTACCAGCCCGGCCACTTCGCTGGAGCGCGAGCCGTAGGCGACAAAATCCCGCGCGCCGGCGCGCATGGCATTGAGTACCAGCTGGTTGTCCATGCCGTCACCGAGGGCGACGATGGCGAGCATCGGTTTGGCTTCCAGGGCGCCTTCGATCAACGCGCTTTGGGCCACCACGTGTTCGCGGTCAAGGCCGATAAACACCAGGCCGGCGAAGGTCACATCGACCAAGGCAAGCAGTTCGTCCAGCGTGCCGCTGCCGGCGCTGACCACTTGGCCAAGTGGGGCCAGCGCGCCCTGCAGCCATTCCAGGTCGGTGGTGTTGCGCGTGATTGCCAGGAACGTCTGGCTCAGGCTATCGCTCATTGGGACAGTCCGTTGAGTCGGTCGAAGTTGCCGTTTTCCAGGAAGTACAGGCGATACCAGTTCGGGTCGTAATTACGCAGTTTCTCGCCTGGCAAGGACGGCAACTGGGCATTGGCCGCCAACGGCTGCACCAGGTGCGGGGTGACGATCATCAGCAGTTCCTTGTCCTGGCGATTGATGTTGGAATCGCGAAAGAACGCGCCCAGGATCGGGATGTCACCCAGGCCGGGAAACTTGCTGATGCTGGTGGTGTTGCTACTGCTGATCAGCCCGCTGATCACGAAGCTTTCACCGTCTGCCAGGGACACGCTGGTGTCCGTGCGGCGAATGGTCAGGGCCGGGACCTTGATATTGTCGATGACCACCGCGTTGGTGTAGTCCAGCTCACTGACTTCCGGTGCGACTTTGAGGGAGATCCGGTTACGGTCGATCACGGTCGGGGTCAAGGTCAGGCGGATGCCGAACTCTTTGTATTCGATCGAGATATTGTTGCTGGCGCTGCTCGGCACCGGGATCGGCACCTCGCCGCCCGCCAGGAAGGTCGCACTCTGGCCGCTCATGGCCACCAGGCTTGGACGTGCCAGGGTATAGGCGAACCCGCTGCTTTCCAGGGCATTGATCATCGCGGATACGCGCCCCCCGCCAAACCCGATATTGAAGTTGTCGGGGCTCACCGGCAGTTTGAAGACCCCTTCGGAAGGCGATACCAGGCTGGGGCTGCCCAGGAAGAAGTTTTTACCATTGCCCAGAATCTTGGTGCTGGCCTCCTTGAGCTTGGTGCGGCTGACCTCGACAAAACGGATATCGGTCTGTACCTGGCTGGGCAGCAAGGGGTCTTCCGATGGCGACAACGACAGGCTGGTCAGCGCCGAGATGGCCTTGCCCTTGACGAACACCATGCTCTGGCGCGGCGTGTTCGAACAGGCGGTCCAGACCATCAGGCTGGTGGTGCCGGAGGCGACGCCGGTCAGCAGGAAACCCCGGTCGCCGTTGAGGTGGACGTCGGCAATTTTCGGGTCACCAATCGCCAGGCGGGTGATGGCTACCGGTGATTGCAGTTCCTGTTGCAAGCCTTCACCCACCGACAGGGCGGCGGGTAGCTGACCCAGGCTGGCGCAATTGCCAGGGGCAGCCACGGCCAGTTCCACGGACAGGTTCGACAGCAGCAGGGCACAGGCGATTTTCAGCGTGAACACGGGTGCGAAACGTCGGTTCATGCAGGGCATCCTTGTTCAGTCAGGCGTTTGTTGGGTGGCTTGATTGCCGCGGATCACCTCGATACCGGTGCGACGTGGGCTGCCCTGGACGAGTTTTTTCGGCGCTTGGGCGAAGGCCAGTTGCGTGAACTGATAGAGGTCGCGGTTGGCGCTTTGCACCTTGCCCGGCACATCGCTTTCGCCGGCCCAGTATTGGCCCAGTAAACGTTCGTCGGCACTGCGTACTGCCAGGCGTAAAGTGCCGGCTTGGGTGGCGAGCATCAGGCGGCTCAGCAGGGCCTCGGGCACCGCCAGCACCACGGTGCGTGGCGGGCCGCGACGCTGGGCTCGTTCCTCGGCGGTGAGCGCAGGCGGGGAGGCTGGGGTGCCATCATTGCTCAAGCCCATTTGATCGCCGACGCTGAGCAAACGCATGGCGGGCACCACCACCTGGGCCGATTGTTCGAGGTTGGCGGCGTCCTGGCGCAGGTACAGCAATACGTCCACATAATCGCCGGGGCTCAGTTGGCCGGCGGCGCCAATCACTTCATCCACGGCTACGGCCAGTGCGCGTTCGTCGGGGCGAATCATTCGCGCCAGCGGGCCACCTGGGGTGAAACTGTCTTCATTCAACCAGGTGCCTGCCCGCAGGGCTCGCCAAGGCGTGCGGCCGATGGCCTGGTCGACGCTGCTCATGCTGCCGGCCGGTACGGTGCGCAGTTTTTCCACCGCGAGATCGGCGGCGCTCAGGGGCGCAAAGGGTGGGACGTCGCGGGCCAGTACCACCACCGGTTGGCGGGTCTGGTCTTCCACCACGGTAACGGCTTTTTCGACAGGTGCTGCCTGGGGGACCGGGGGAGGCGGTGCCGGTACAGGCGCCCGGCTCAGGACCAATCCCCAATAACCGGCAAACAGCGCACCGAGCAGAAGCACCCCGGCCAACACCATGCTCAGACGCGTGTTCATGACGGCGCTCCCTTTGCTGTTGCACGACACACCCGTCTCTCCGAGCGGGCTGATTTCGCAACGCGGCTGCTATGAACCTGTGACTAACTATTTCGCTATTTGAAGGTAGTTCAGCTAGGACAAAATGCCATTACTGACAGCAAGTTTTCTTGTGCGAAGGGCGGGATGACGTTGAAAACCACGGAATTAAGGCGTCAAGAAAGTAACCCCCTACTTTGTGATTAATCAGTTCTTACAGTTGTGAGGCTGGGGTTTGTTGACAATGCTCAGATGGCACATCGCAATTACTGTGCGGCGTGCTGATAAGGCGCCCAGCGCCTGAGGAGAAGTACGATGATCCTTGAGTTGTTGGTAAAACTTCATATTCAACTTCAGTTGCTTTTTCAGCGCAAAGACGGCGCTACGGCGATTGAGTACCTGATTCTGGTAGCCATCGTGGCCCTGGTGATCCTGGCTGCCGGGACAACCCTGGGACCTAAAATCACGACCTTCTTCGGTAAAATCAACACTGCCCTGACCTGAGTTCCAGACCGTATCCTGCGACTGAGGAGAAGTGCTATGGTCCTTGATCTGTTGATGAAAGTGCGTGACCAGCTACTATTGCTGTTGTATCGCAAAGACGGCGCTACGGCGATTGAATACCTCATTCTCGTGGCTATCGTGGCGCTGGTCGTACTGGCGGCGGGGGCGACCCTGGGGCCGCAGATCACGACGTTCATTGCTAAAATCACGACCGCTATAACCTGAGCTTCAGACAGCATCGGTGAGTACACACGTCATTGTTTGGCAACGCTAGGTAGTACCCATGAATGCTGCAACTGCACCTTTTCGCCAACAAATCCTGTTGGTGGACGACGAAGAAGATGCCCTCGTAGAACTGGCCGAGTCGCTGGAGAACGAGGGCTTCGTTTGCTTTACCGCCACCTCCGTCACCCTCGCCTTGCAGGAGTTGACCCTGAACCCGGACATCGCCCTGGTGATCACCGACCTGAGCATGCCCGAGGAAAGCGGTATCTCACTGATCAAGCGCTTGCGCGAACACACCGAGCGCCAGCACTTGCCGGTGATCGTGATGTCGGGGCATGCCCAGATGGATGATGTCAGCGATATGCTGCGTTTGCAGGTGCTGGATCTGTTTCGCAAGCCCATCTACCTGGTGCGCTTGATCGATACCCTCAACAACCTCTTCCCCCTGATCAAACACCCCTTGTAGTGAGCGGGCTCGCCCCGCGCTGGGCTGCGCAGCAGCCCCAACAAGAACACCACGGTCTTTCAGAAAAACCGAGTTGGCCGGTTTTGGGGCGGCTTCGCCACCCAGCGCGGGGCAAGCCCGCTCACTACGATCGTCAGAGCTGGTAGCTGAAGCTCAGCGTATATCGCGGCCGCCGGTTGAGGCTGTCGAGGGCGATATCCGACATGGGTTTGGAGGCTTCCAGCGCGATGTTGTAGTACTTGTTATCGCCAAAACGCAGGCCCACGGCCGCCGATGACATGTCGTTGCCCTTGACCGGCAGCGTGTTGAACCAGGTCTTGGCACGATCAAGCACAACGTAGGGTTGCAGCACCTTCACCCAGTCACCGGCGCGGTTGAAGCTGTAGTTGACCTCGTACGCCACGCCCCAACCCTTGTCACCGGAAGCCTGGTCGTCAGGGTAGCCACGGCCGAAGTTCTGCCCGCCGAAGGTGGCGCGTTCGCTGTCGGGCAGGGTGGCATCGCTCCAGTAGAACGCGCCCGACAGTACCCCTTGCCAGTTATCGAAGAACTTGTCGCTCTGCACGCCGGAGAGGCGCAGGCGGAAGAAGTCGAGGTCAGGCGTGGTACTGGTCAGATCACTGTGCGTCCTGGCGCCCAGGCCGTTGATACCCTGATACAGACCGGCGCTGAGGATGCGCAATTGCCGGGCGTCGGCCTTGCGCCAGTCACCTTCGAACGCCAGCGCGCGCAGGTTGGTTTCGATATCGAAGCGGTTGGGGTAGCCCACCAGTTGATAGCGTGTGGTTTGGTCCACCGCATACAGGCGCGCGCCCAGGGTCAAGGATTCGGTGGGCGAGGCGATCAGCGGGTGGCTGAGGCCGATGGTGTAGCGATCGATCGACTGGTGCGGCTTGAGTTCGAAGCCGCCGTCCAGCTGAATATTGCTTTTGGGGTCCGCGCGATAACGTTCGGCCCCCAGCACAAGCTGGCTGCCTTCGGCATTGATGAACTGGCTGTAGCCCACGCGGTAATAATGCTTTTTGTCGTCGCCGGGCGGGAACAGGCCGCTGACGTTGAGCTGTTCGCCCATGGATGTCTGGGCATTGCTGGTGGCGGTGAGCAACGCTTGGGTGCCGCTGCGGTTGTCTTCCTCCAGGCTCATGCTGGTGGTGAAGGGTTTGCGGCTGGCCTGGATCACCATGTGCGCGGCGCCATCGGTGGTCCCCGGCGGCGGTACTTGCGCTTGCAGCGTCACGCCGGGGATACGGCCCATAAGCGTGGTATAGCGCTCGAACGTCTTGCGCGTGAGCGGGCGTTCGGCGAGGAGTTTGTTCGCCAGTTTATCGACATAGGCCGACACCGAACCGATGTCGCCGCTCTGTTGGTAGTCCTTGATGTAGCCCTCCACCAGCACTACGCGTACCAGGCCGTTTTCAAAGTTCTGTTGCGGCAGGAAGGCGTAGGACAGCAGGTAACCGTCCTCTTGATAACGACGGGTGATGCTGCGGGTGGCTTCGATCAATTGCGCCAGGTTGGTCTCATGGCCGATCAACGCCGAGTAGGCTTTGGCGGTCTCGCCGAGCGGGTAGATCGTGCCGCCCTCGATCTGCAACTTGCGGATGGTGATTTTGGTGTCCATCAACAGAGGCTGGCCCTGGGAAACGGGTGCCTCCGGCACCTGGGTCTTGGGCGTGACCGGTCGGTAGGCGTCGGCGGGCAGGTTGGGCACCGGCAGGTTGCGGATGGTGTCGTTGCTGTTGAGAAAGTTGGGCAGGCTCTCGGCTTGGGCGTAAGCACTGAGGGAAAGGACTAACAACGGTGTGAACACGCGCATAGGACACTCCATGGTCAACTGCAGCAGCGTCTCGGGCCCGCCGGGTTCTGGGACTCGGTTCGGGAGGACCAGGCGTTGTTCGACAAGGCCGGCCCATAAAAAAGACGAGAGACTTACTCAGGGTCTCTCGTCTCAACCAAGCGTAGGCGCTGGAGGGGAGGCCGTCTAATCGGCCAGGTGCAATTCTAATGTGTGCCGGTCACGCCGTTCAGCAAGCCTCCCAGGCCACCCGTTGTCCCGGTGGTGGCACTGCCGTTGACCGAGGTGTTGGTCGTGGTGCTGGCGCCGACGTTCAAGCCACCGAGCAGGCCGCCACCCGTGCTGCCGGTTCCGCCGGTGACCAAGCCACCCACTGAGCCTACGGTGTTGCCGAGCGACGTTACCGTCGTGCCCACGGCGTTGGTGACCGGGTTGGCGTTGGCGGTGGTCAGGTTGGTGCCCAGGCTGCTGACAGCGCCGCCGACCTGGGTGACCAGACCGTTGACCGGAGCGCCGATGCCGGTGGTGGTGCCGACGTTTTGCGTCAGGCTGGTGACGCCGTTGGTGACCGGGGCCAGCGCTGTGCCGACGTTGGTCGCCAAGCCTGCGACTGGCGTCGTGGGGGCGGTATTGGCGACGCCGGTGCCGCCGATGACAGTGCCCAGCGAGGCCACGGTATTGCCCAGTGCCCCACCGGTGACACCCGCAGTACCGACTGTGCCGTTAGTACTGCCGGCCGTCAGGCCGTTGCCTACGTTGGCGACTACACCGCCGACCAGTTCCGGCAAGCCGGGAGCAGCGGCACCGCCGGCGGGCGCAACATAGCCACCCGACTGGTTGAGCACGCCACCGACGCTGGCCAGCGCGCCGCCGGCCGCCGTGGTGACAGGGTTGCCTGCGCCGCCGGCACCGGCGACTTGGCCGCCCACGCCAGTAACGGTCGAGCCGACTTGATTCAGCAGGCCGTTGAGCGGAGTGCCCAGGCCGGTAGCTCTACCGAGGTTGCCAGTAGTGTTTTCCACCAGGGAAACCACCGGTACCAGTGCACTCCTGCTCAGGGTGTTGGTTGCGCTGCCCAGTGGTCCGGTGGTGCTGGCGGTACTCAGGGTATCGCCGAGCATGGTCACGGCTTGGCCAACGTTACTCACCAGCCCCCCCGCTGCGGTGCCGACGCCGCCGGTCAACCCGCCGACGACTGGCACGCCACCCAACGTGGTGCCCAGGGTGCTGCCGGTGTTCGACACGCCGGTGCCGAGGTTGGCCACGCCAGTACCGATGCCGGCGACGGTGGTGCCCAGCGCATTGCTGTTGGTGCCCAGGGTACCCAGGCCATTGGTCACGCCGCTGCCGATGCTGGTGACGGCATTGCCGGTCGCGGTGACGAGGCCACCGGCCGTAACACCGACGACGGGGACGCCGTTGAGTGTCGAGCCAAGATCGCCGACGGCAGCACCGACGTTACCGACGGTAGTGCCCAGCGTGCCTGCGATCTGGCCTGTGACCAGCGGGGTGGTTGTCGAACCGGTGCCGCCAGTGCCACCGCCGGTGCCGCCAGTACCACCGCCGGTGCCGCCAGTGCCACCGCCGGTGCCGCCAGTGCCGCCGCCGGTGCCGCCAGTGCCACCGCCGGTGCCTGCCGTGCCACCGCCGGTGCCGCCAGTGCCGCCGCCGATGCCGCCAGTACCGCCGCCGGTGCCGCCAGTACCGCCGCCAGTACCAGCAGTGCCACCGCCGGTGCCGTCAGTGCCGCCGCCAGTGCCAGCAGTGCCACCGCCGGTACCGCCACTGCCGCTTCCAGTCCCACTACCGCCACCTGTGCCTCCACTACCACTTCCCGCACCCGCATCCGGGGAAGACGCCGCCACACTGCTGTGATGGCCGCCGCCACCGCTGCTGCAGCCGCCAAGGCTCATCGCCATGACCAGGGCCAGCGCGGTACTTGCTTTCCATAGCACTACTTGAGTTTGAGTTTTCATGATTGAGTTCCCTTGCACCTGTACAACCTTGGTTGTTTCAAACGTCGACTATTTCTAGGGATAGGCATACGTTTGTCCGTGGGTTAATCACAGACCTGAGTGCTCTTTCTCGCAATGCTCAACTTGGTATTAACGATTTATATAGGCGCGGCGTTAGTTGGCTTAATGACTAATACCAAGTGTGTAAAAGAGAGGGCTTTTGGATAGGGTTATTTCATGAATAACAATGAGTTAAGTAAAAAAATCGGACGCCGAAGCGTCCGCTATAACTTAGGGTTTATATACAATTAATTCCTGTGGTTCACGCAATAGGTCGCCACTTGCCGAGCATATGTTGAATGTCGCCGGCCCCCTTGAGTTGCAACTCGCCACTGGAACCCGCAGCCGTGGTGAGTAATACAACTTCACTGGGCAGGCGCACCGGCTTTTTGAATTCGACGTCTATCTCGACATTGGCGGCGGGCAAATGCTCGTGCAATGCGGCCAGTGTCCGGGCGGTATTCCACAGCCCATGGGCGATAGCCTGGGGGAACCCGAAGAGCCTGGCCGTCAATGCGCTCAGGTGGATCGGGTTGTAATCGCCGGATACCCGAGCGTATCGGCGGCCAATATCGGCGGGCGCCTTCCAGCGGGCCAGTTCGCTGACGTTATCGGTTACCGACAAATGCTCTTCCTGGGCGTCGCCTTCGAGTTTCACTGCGCGGCAGAGCATACGGCTATCCGCCTCCCACAACAGTCCCAGTGAATCCTCGACCGTGGTCACAATATCAAAGGTCGCCCCCTTGGCATGGGGCCGCAGGTTGTGCGCGTACACGCTGATCAGCACATTGCTCACGCCTCCCAGCGGACGATGGATACGGATCCGATTGCTCAGGTGAATCAGCCCCAGCAAAGGAAAGGGAAACTGTTTGTCGGTGAGTAATTGCATCTGCAAACCAAACGCCAGGATATGCGGATAAGTCCCTGGCAGGACCGAACTGTCAGCGAACCCGCAGACCTGGCGATAGGCGGCCACCTCCGTGGGGTTCAGGCGAATGTGACAGCGCAGTCCTGCATCGGGCAGGGTTTCGCCGGTGATCTTGCGCTTGAGCGCGGCCCGCCAGTACAGCGGCGGCAGAAGCGGGGTGCGGTCGAGTGTCTGCCATTCCATGCTCAGGCTCCCAGCAGGCTTTGCCCACACACGCGCAAGGCTTGGCCGCTGACCGCACCAGAGCCCGGTTGGCCAAGCCAGGCCACGGCCTCAGCCACGTCTTGGGGCAGGCCGCCCTGGCCCAACGAACTCATGCGCCGCCCGGCTTCACGCAGGGCGAAGGGAATATGCGCGGTCATCTGGGTTTCGATAAACCCGGGCGCCACTGCGTTGATGCTGATCCCGCGTTCCTTCAGCAACGGCGCCCACGCCTGCGCCAACCCGATCAAGCCGGCCTTGCTCGCGGCATAGTTGGTTTGCCCACGGTTGCCGGCAATGCCACTGATGGAGGCCAGCAGCACCACGCGGGCGTTGTCATGCAGGGTGCCGCTGTCGAGCAACGCCTTGGTCAGCACCTGGGGTGCATTGAGATTGACCGCCAGTACCGCGTCCCAATATTCCGGGGTCATGTTCGCCAGGGTTTTGTCGCGAGTGATACCGGCATTGTGCACCAGGATATCGAGGCCATCCGGCAGTTGTTCGATCAGCCGCGTGGCGGCG
Organism: Pseudomonas sp. R19M; assembly: GCF_050312585.1. NCBI lineage: Bacteria > Pseudomonadati > Pseudomonadota > Gammaproteobacteria > Pseudomonadales > Pseudomonadaceae > Pseudomonas > Pseudomonas sp. R19M. The sequence goes on along the minus strand of NZ_JBNPJV010000034.1, from coordinate 6,648 downwards.
TCTTCTGCGCAGATATCCAGCACGAGGGTACGTGCCCCTAGGCGGGCGGCGAGGGCTTCGAGATCCGACTTGGCCTGGGGCACGTCGAGCAGGATCACCTCTGCACCGTCGCGGGCGAGGGTTTCAGCAATGGACGCGCCAATACCTCGGGCGGCACCGGTCACCAGGGCCTTGCGCCCGGCGAGAGGGCGAGTCCAATCCTCGACCGCAGTGGCGCAGGCTTGCAGGCGAATGACCTGGCCGGAGATATAGGCGCTTTTAGGCGAGAGGAAAAACCGCAATGCGCCTTCCAACTGCTCCTCGGCACCGTCGCCGACATACAGCAACTGCGCCACACCGCCGTTGCGCAGTTCCTTGGCCAACGAGCGGCTGAAACCCTCCAGGGCCCGTTGTGCGCTGGCGGCGAACGGGTCGCTGAGGCTCTCCGGCGCACGGCCGAGAATCACCAGGTGCGCGCTGTTATCCAGGTTTTTCAACAAGGGCTGGAAGAACTCACGCAACTGCTTGAGCTGGTCGGTGTGTTGCAGGTCACTGGCATCGAACACCACCGCCTTGAGCTTGGGGCCGTGGCCCGGAATCCACGTCGACGTCGTGGTGCCGTAGCTGTAGATGGCGTCGGTGAGTTTATGGGCGAAGGCGTGCACCTGATTCGCCAGCGCACCGCCGCCGAGCAGCAGGGCGCCTTCGACCGGGCGCAGGCGTCCGGCCTGCCAGCGTTCCAGGCGTACCGGTGACGGCAGGCCAATGGCGGCGACCAGGCGATGGCCGAGGCTTGAGTTGGCGAAGTCGATATAACGGTCAGACATGGAACGCTCTCCGAGTGCTGGGGTTCAAACGGTGGACCATCAATGGGTAACGGTCGTTCGATTGAGCCTAGGCTAGGCTTGATGATTCCACCCACCACCATCAGGGAGCTTTCCATGACTCAATTGCGCCGTGTAGCGATCATTGGCGGTAACCGCATTCCCTTCGCCCGCTCCAACGGCCCCTATGCCACGGCGAGCAACCAGGCCATGCTGACCGCTGCCCTGGAGGGCCTGATCGAACGCTACAACCTGCACGGCCTGCGGATCGGTGAGGTGGCGGCCGGAGCGGTGCTCAAACATTCCCGCGACTTCAACCTCACCCGCGAATGTGTGCTGGGCTCACGCCTGTCGCCGCAAACCCCGGCGTACGATATTCAACAGGCTTGCGGCACGGGGCTTGAGGCGGCATTGCTGGTGGCCAACAAGATCGCCCTGGGCCAGATCGAATGCGGGATTGCCGGTGGGGTGGATACCACTTCCGACGCGCCGATCGGCGTGAATGAAGGGCTGCGCAAGATTCTGCTGCAGGCCAACCGCAGCAAATCCATGGCAGATAAATTAAAACTGCTGTTACAACTTCGCCCTCATCACCTCAAGCCCGAGCTGCCGCGCAACGGTGAACCGCGCACGGGTTTGTCCATGGGCCAGCACTGTGAGCTGATGGCGCAAACCTGGCAGATTCCGCGTGCCGAGCAAGACCAGCTGGCACTTGAAAGCCACCAGAAAATGGCCGCGTCCTACGCTGAAGGCTGGCACAACGATCTGCTGACACCGTTTTTGGGCCTGACCCGCGACAACAACCTGCGCGCCGACCTGACCCTGGAAAAACTCGCCAGCCTCAAGCCGGTATTCGAGCGCAGCGACAAGGGCACGCTGACCGCCGGTAATTCCACGCCGCTCACCGACGGTGCGTCATTGGTATTGCTGGGCAGTGAAGCCTGGGCCAAGGAGCGTGGCTTGCCGATTTTGGCGTACTTGCGCGATGGCGAGGCGGCGGCGGTGGATTTCGTCAACGGCGCCGAAGGCTTGTTGATGGCGCCCGTGTATGCGGTGCCGCGTTTGCTGGCAAGGAATGGCCTGACGCTGCAGGACTTCGATTACTACGAAATCCACGAAGCCTTTGCTGCCCAGGTGTTGTGCACGCTCAAAGCCTGGGAAGATGCGGATTACTGCAAAACACGCCTGGGGCTGGATGCGCCGTTGGGTGCCATCGACCGCAGTCGGCTCAACGTCAAGGGCAGTTCGCTGGCCGCCGGGCACCCGTTCGCCGCCACAGGCGGGCGTATCGTCGCCAACCTGGCCAAATTGTTGGATGCGGCGGGCAAGGGGCGCGGCCTGATTTCCATCTGTGCAGCCGGTGGGCAGGGGGTTACCGCGATCATTGAGCGATGAAACTGGCATATTGGATGCATTCTTAAGTGATCAACGGTCGGTAGCCCCTCCCACCGGCGAGCCGATTGCCGTATAACGAGTGCCACACGCGTGTTTGGTAATACAGGACCCACAATAAAAGCTGATGAAGACTCCTAAACGCATTGAACCCCTGATCGAAGACGGTCTGGTCGACGAAGTGCTGCGCCCACTCATGAGTGGTAAAGAAGCAGCTGTTTATGTGGTGCGCTGCGGTAACGAATTACGTTGCGCCAAGGTTTACAAGGAGGCGAATAAACGAAGTTTTCGTCAGGCGTCCGAATACCAGGAGGGCCGCAAGGTCCGCAACAGCCGGCAAGCCCGCGCCATGGCCAAGGGTTCCAAGTTCGGCCGTAAAGAAACCGAAGATGCCTGGCAGAACGCCGAAGTGGCGGCGTTGTTCCGCCTGGCCGGTGCCGGTGTTCGCGTGCCTAAACCCTACGACTTCCTCGAAGGCGTGCTGTTGATGGAGCTGGTGGCCGACGAGTACGGCGATGCGGCGCCGCGCCTGAATGACGTGGTGCTGGAGCCGGACCAGGCGCGCGAGTACCACGCCTTCCTGATCTCCCAGATCGTGCTGATGCTGTGTACCGGCCTGGTGCACGGTGACTTGTCCGAGTTCAACGTGCTGCTCACCCCGACCGGCCCGGTGATCATCGACCTGCCCCAGGCGGTGGATGCGGCGGGCAACAACCACGCGTTCAGCATGCTGGAGCGGGACGTGGGCAACATGGCGTCCTACTTCGGGCGCTTTGCCCCGGAGTTGAAAAAGACCAAGTACGCCAAGGAAATGTGGGCGTTGTACGAAGCCGGTACGCTGCACCCGGCCAGCGTCTTGACCGGCGAGTTCGACGAACCGGAAGAGCAGGCGGATGTGGGTGGCGTGATGCGCGAAATCGAAGCGGCACGGCGGGATGAAGAACGTCGCCAGGCAATTCGTGCGGCGGATGATGCGCCACCCGGCAAAGCGTCTGACGAACCCCCGCCACCGCCCTGGATGCAGTGATCTTGCAAGAAATGAAGATCTGAAAAATGTGGGAGGGGGCTTGCTCCCGATTGCAGTGGGTCAGCTACAGATAAGTTGACTGATACACCGCTATCGGGAGCAAGCCCCCTCCCACATTTTGATGTGTGGAGTCAGTCAAGCATCAGGTACAGCAACTGCCTGAGGCCAACTCCTTGAGGATCGGGCAATCCGGCCGATGATCGCCCTGGCAGTGTTCCACCAGGTCTTGCAGCGTATCGCGCAGTTGTCCCAGCTCCAGAATCTTCTGGTTCAGCTCATCGATATGCTGGCGCGCCAAGGCTTTCACATCAGCGCTGGCCCGTTGCCGGTCCTGCCACAGGGTCAGCAGCTTGCCGACCTCTTCCAATGAAAACCCCAGATCCCGCGAGCGCTTGATAAACGCCAGCGTGTGCAGGTCGTCGGGGCCATATACACGGTAGCCGCTGTCGGTGCGGTGCGCGGCTTTGAGCAGGCCGATGGATTCGTAGTAGCGAATCATCTTTGCGCTCAGCCCGCTTTGGCGAGCGGCTTGGCCGATGTTCATGGGCGTTGATCCTCCAGGTCCTTGGGTTTCCACGTCTTCAACAGTAACGCATTGCTCACCACGCTGACGCTGGACAAGGCCATCGCCGCGCCCGCCAGTACCGGGTTAAGCAGGCCGAAAGCCGCGAGGGGAATGCCAATCAGGTTATACACAAAGGCCCAGAACAGGTTCTGGCGGATTTTTGCGTAGGTCTTGCGGCTGATGTCCAGTGCCGCGGGCACCAAGCGCGGATCGCCACGCATCAGGGTGATGCCGGCGGCGTGCATGGCCACGTCGGTGCCGCCGCCCATGGCGATGCCGATATCGGCCGCGGCCAGGGCTGGAGCATCGTTGATACCGTCGCCAACCATGGCCACCACCCCAGTTCTTTTCAGCTCGGCGACCGTGGCGGCTTTGTCCGCCGGCAGCACTTCGGCGTACACATCTTCGATGCCCAGCGCTTGCGCAACCACCCGGGCGCTGCCGCGATTATCGCCGGTCAGCAAGTGGCTGCTGATGTGTTGCGCCTTGAGCTGCTCCACCGCTTCCAGCGCGCCGGGCTTGAGTGTGTCGCCGAACGCGAACAGCCCGAGCACACGGGGTTGGGAGCCTTGCTCGATCAGCCAGGATAAGGTGCGGCCTTCGGCCTCCCAGGCCTTGGCGGATGCGGCCAAGTCACCCGCGTTCAAACCGGCCTCTTCCAGCAGACGGCGATTGCCCAGGGCCAGTTGCCGGCCGTCGAGCGTGCCGGCGATACCGCGACCGGTCAGGGCTTGGCTGGCACTCACATCCGCCACGTTCAGCCCCTGCTCGTGGCAGGCGTCCAGCACGGCCTTGGCCAGGGGGTGTTCGCTGCCGCGTTGCAAGGCGCCGGCCTGTTGCAGCAACAAGGCTTGATTGCCATCCACCGCCGCCATATGGGCAATTTTCGGCGCACCGGAAGTGAGGGTGCCGGTCTTGTCGAACACCACGGCGCTGACTTCATGCGCACGTTCCAGGGCTTCGGCGTCCTTGATCAAGATGCCATGACGCGCGGCCACGCCGGTACCGGCCATGATCGCCGTCGGTGTCGCCAGGCCCAGGGCGCAGGGGCAGGCGATCACCAGGACGGCGACGGCATTGATGATTGCCGTCTCCAGGGATGCGCCGTACCACCACCAGCCCACCAGCGTGATCAACGCCAGCACCAGCACGGCGGGCACGAATACTTGGCTGACTTTATCCACCAGTTTCTGGATCGGCGCCTTGGCCGCCTGCGCCTCTTCCACCAGGCGGATGATTCGCGCCAGCACACTTTCCGCGCCCAGGGCCTGGGTCCGCACCAGCAAGCGGCCTTCACCGTTGATGGCGCCGCCGGTGACTTTGTCGCCCGGCTGCTTCGGCACCGGCAGGCTTTCGCCGCTGATCAGCGCTTCGTCGGCATGGCTCTGGCCGTCCACCACTTCGCCGTCCACCGGGAAACGTTCGCCGGGCTTGACCAGCACCAGGTCGTCAAGCTTCAACGCGTTGATCGCCACCTCTTCTTCACGGCCATCGAGCACCCGCACCGCACGTTCCGGGCGCAAGGCTTCGAGGGCGCGGATGGCGCTGGCGGTCTGGCGTTTGGCGCGGCTTTCGAGGTATTTGCCGAGCAGTACCAGGGCGATCACTACCGCCGAGGCTTCGAAGTACAGGTGCGGCATGCCGCCTGCTGGGGTGGTGAGCCATTCATAGATACTCAAGCCGTAACCGGCGCTGGTGCCGATGGCCACCAGCAGGTCCATATTCCCGGCGCCGGCGCGTACGGCTTTCCAGGCGGCGATATAAAAGCGTGCACCAAAGATGAACTGCACTGGCGTGGCCAGGGCGAACTGCATCCAGGCGGGCAACATCCAGTGCAGGCCGAAGGGCTCCACCAGCATGGGCAACACTAACGGCAGCGCCAATAGAATCGCCAGCAACAACGACCAGCGCTCGCGATGCAGGCGCTGCGCCTGGTTGGCATCGGTGGCGGTTTCACTCTGGGGCAGGCTGGCGCTGTAGCCGGCTTTGTCGACGGCGGCGATCAACACGCCGGGGTCCAACTGCCCCAGGACTTCGACATGCGCACGTTCATTGGCCAGGTTGACGCTGACGCTTTTCACCCCCGGCACCTTGCTCAGGGCGCGTTCGACGCGGCCGGCACAGCTGGCACAGGTCATGCCGCTGATGGGCAGGTCAAAGGCGGTGGATCCATTCATGGGGCAGTCCTCCAGAAGAAGTTGCCCCTAGGATCAACCTTGACCTGTGGGGAAGGTCAAGGGCCGATCAGTATTCCAGTGCGGCGGGTTTCAGGTACATGCCTTCCGGGCCCTGAGCGATACGCAACTTGCGTACATCCCCGGCCTTCAGCGTGATGTTCCGCGCCGGCGGCGCCAGCAGGCCCGGCAGGCAACCCGGAGCCTGGCCCGGCAGCAGCTTCAGGCGTAATGACAGGTTGCCCGCCGGCAGGTTGAAGGACGTGGCCTGCTCCTGGAACAGTCGGCCCGCCAGTTGGTCGTTCAGGTACAGGCCGATTTCACAATTGGTCGGTACTTCCAGGCGCTCCCGGGAAATGATCAACACCGCATAGTCTTCAGCGGCCAAGGCTTGTGGCGCAGCGACAGATAAGCCCATCAGGCCGGCAAGGGCAAAAAACAACCAGCGCATGGCGAATGCTCCGTGGTTTGAATCAACGATGGGTGAAGCTTGGCCTTTGAAGCCGCCGAATACCAGCCCGGCAGAAATTTTCAGAACTTGACCTTACCATCGTGGCAAGCCCAAAACTCCCTCCAACCTTGTAGTGAGCGGGCTTGTCCCGCGCTGGGTGGCGAAGCCGCCCTAAACCCAGGCACCTCGGTCGTCCTGAAACACCGCGGCGCCCTTGTTGGGGCGGCTTCGCCCCC
>NZ_JBNPJV010000064.1:0-27604 GCF_050312585.1 Pseudomonas sp. R19M | reverse complement strand
TATCTGCTGACCCGCCGTCATCGGGAGCAAGCCCCCTCCCACATTTTGCTCCGGGTCGCCCTGCCCCCCTCGGTTTACAAGACTCGCACCACGGGTAGAATGGCGCCACTCCCACATCCGAGCTTTCTTCATGGCGTTGCCGACCCTACGCATCATCGGTTTCATCATCGGCATCTTCCTGATCACCCTTGCGATCGCCATGGTCGTCCCGATGGCGACCCTGGTGATCTTCGAACGCACCAGCGACCTGCCCTCGTTCCTGTGGGCCAGCCTGATCACATTTCTCGCGGGCCTGGCCCTGGTCATCCCTGGCCGCCCCGAACACGTCCACCTGCGTCCTCGGGACATGTACCTGCTGACGGTCAGCAGCTGGCTGGTGGTGTGCATCTTCGCCGCGTTGCCGTTTCTGCTGACCCAGCACATCAGCTACACCGACTCGTTTTTTGAAAGCATGTCCGGCATCACCGCCACCGGTTCCACCGTGCTGAGCGGCCTGGACAGCATGTCCCCAGGCATATTGATGTGGCGCTCGCTGCTGCACTGGCTGGGCGGCATCGGCTTTATCGGCATGGCGGTGGCGATTCTGCCGCTGCTGCGCATTGGTGGCATGCGCCTGTTTCAGACCGAATCCTCTGACCGCTCGGAGAAGGTCATGCCACGCTCGCACATGGTGGCGCGGCTCATTGTGGCCACTTATGTCGGTATCACCATCCTCGGCAGCCTGGCGTTCTGGTGGGCGGGAATGGGCTTGTTCGACGCGATCAACCATGCGATGTCGGCGATTTCGACCGGTGGGTTCTCCACCTCCGACGAATCCCTGGCGCACTGGAAACAACCGGCGGTGCACTGGGTTGCCGTGGCGGTAATGATCCTCGGCAGCTTGCCGTTCACCCTGTACGTGGCCACCTTGCGTGGCAACCGGCGAGCGCTGATCAAGGACCAGCAGGTGCAGGGCTTGCTGGCGTTGCTGGTCGTGACATGGCTGGTGCTGGGTACCTGGTATTGGTGGACCACCGATTTGCATTGGCTGGATGCACTGCGCCATGTGGCGGTGAACGTCACCTCGGTGGTCACCACCACCGGCTTTGCGTTGGGGGACTACAGCATCTGGGGCAACTTCTCACTGATGTTGTTCTTCTACCTGGGTTTTATCGGCGGCTGCTCGGGCTCCACGGCCGGCGGGATCAAGATCTTCCGCTTCCAGGTCGCCTACATCCTGCTCAAGGCCAACTTGAACCAACTGATTCACCCGCGAGCGGTGATCAAGCAGAAGTACAACGGCCATCGCCTCGACGAAGAAATCGTGCGTTCGATTCTGACGTTCTCGTTTTTCTTCGCCATCACCATCTGTGCCATCGCCCTGGCCCTGTCGCTGCTGGGCCTGGACTGGATGACCGCATTGACCGGCGCGGCGAGCACGGTATCGGGCGTCGGCCCGGGCCTGGGTGAAACCATCGGCCCGGCCGGCAACTTCGCCAGCTTGCCCGATGCGGCCAAGTGGATCCTGTCGTTCGGCATGCTGCTGGGACGGCTGGAGATTATTACGGTGTTTGTATTGTGTATCCCGGCGTTCTGGCGTCACTGACCTGTGACGTCTGCAGCAGACGCGTACGGTATTCGCCGGGCGTGGCGTCGAACCAGCGCCGGAATGCGCGAAAGAAATTGCTCGGGTCGGCAAACCCCAGCAGGTAGGCAATTTCCAACAGGGTCATGCTGGGCTGCGCCAGGTATTGCTCGGCCAGTTCACGACGGGTGTCGTCGAGCAACGTCTGGAAACTGGTGCCCTCCTCCTGCAGACGGCGCTGCAAGGTGCGTTGCGAGAGGTGCAGGGTCTGGGCCACCGCTTCACGCTTGGGCTCGCCCTGGGGCAACAGGCGGCACAGCACCTGGCGGGCATTATGGGTCACGCGGCTCTCGGAAAAGCGCGCCAGGTACTCACCGGCAAACCGATCGTGCAGCAGCGCCATCGCCTCGTTGGCCGTGGGCAACGGTGCATCCATATCGGCACGCTCGAAAATCAGCGCGTCGTAGGGCGCATTGAACTCCAAGGGCGCATGAAACGCTTGCTTGTAGGGCGCCAGGTCCACTGGCTGGTCGCCTTGCAACATGACTTTGCGCGGTTGCAGGGTGCGGCCGCTCAGCCAGCCGCACAGCGCCAACGCACAGGCCAGCGAAGCTTCGGCGCTCTGCCGGGTGGGCGGCAGATGATCACCGTGCACGGTCAGAATCAGTGCATAACCTTCGGACAACAGCCGAAAGCTCAGGTCGGCGCTTTCGGCGATGATGCGCTGGTAACGCACCAGGCGCATGAAGCCTTCAGCCAGCGTGTTGCTGGACATCAGCGCATAACCGGCCACATGAAACGACGCCGGGCGCACCACCTTGCCCATATTCAGGCCGATGGCCGGGTTGCCCGACAACTCCACGGCCCGCTGCCAGAGGCGGGTCATGGAGTCTTGCGTAAAGCGTGCATCAGGGTCACTGAGAGCGCTGTAATCCAGGCCCAACTGCTTGAATAACGCACGGCAATCCAGGCCGTCCATTTCCAATGCCTTGACTATACCCATCGCCCAGCTTGCAGAAGTGGTTCGTTCACTCATGGCGTCGTCTTCTAGAAAGCAGGCTTATCCGGCAACCAGCAAGCCAAGGATACTAAAGTGGCATCTATTGTCACTGGCTGTTACCACTGATCACTCTAGACTCAAATAAGCTACCCACCGAACATCTGCCGAGCGGCATCACCGTCAAAGGCCCGACCAGCATGGAAAACGTCAAGCAATTCAACAGCTTTGCCGAGTTTTACCCTTACTACCTGCGCGAGCACGGCAACAGCACCTGCCGTCGCCTGCATTTTATCGGCACCACCCTGGTGATCGGCATTCTGGCCTATGCCATCGGGCGCGGCTCGCTGGGCCTGCTGCTGGCCTTGCCCGTCGCCGGCTACAGCTTTGCGTGGATCGGCCACTTCTTCTTCGAAAAGAACCGCCCGGCAACCTTCCAACACCCGTTTTACAGCCTGTTGGGCGACTTCGTCATGTACCGCGACATGATTCTGGGCAAGGTGCCGTTCTGACCACGCGACCGTCTGGACGATGAAAGTTCATGCATCCGACGACATTAAAATCTTTTTGTCATTTTCAGTGCTGTATCCTGCCAAGGCTTTTTGAGAGCGCGCAATTACCTGCGATTGAAAACAGACCTTGCGAGGAGCGACCCACATGCACGAGATCCCTAATCTCCCCTTCCCAAGCCTGCACCCGACTGAGCAGCCAACACCGCAGCAGGCCGGCAACAAACAGCCTGAGACCCAACAAGCAAAACCAGCCGACAGCAAACGCCAAGGCTGAAGCCGTACCAGACCGTATGGAAAGCGCAACGTTGAAGCGCTTTCCACACGGCCTGCATCACCCGAGATACCCGCTATGACCGATACCCTCCCTGCTTCCCCCGACGCCGCCGTACTCGATGCTGCCTTGCAGATGGTCGAAGTCTGGAACCGCCTCAGCCCCGAAAAACAAGCCGTGCTGCTCAAGCGTTTCGGCACCCAGGAAAACGCCTTGGCGGCCCTGGTCACCACGCAGTTACTGGCGCCCGCTAAATCCTGATGGGGGCTTGATCCAGCCTTTTTGAGATTAGCCGCCCTGCCCGCCCCCAGCGACAGGTATCATTAGCAGCCTATCTTTACCTGCTGCGACAGTGGACCCCTCTCATGCCAGATACCCAGCGCCCCATGGCGGTCACGCTGCAAGTCGTTTCCATCGTGCTGTTCACCTTTATCGGTTACCTGAATATCGGCATTCCCCTGGCCGTGTTGCCGGGCTATGTGCATAGTCAGTTGGGCTATGGCGCGGTCATCGCTGGTTTGGTGATCAGCGTGCAATACCTGGCCACCCTGTTGAGCCGCCCGTACGCCGGCAAGATCATCGACAACCTGGGCAGCAAGCGCGCCGTGCTGATCGGCCTGGTCGGCTGCGGGCTGAGCGGCGTGTTCATGTTGCTGGCCGCCTGGTTCTCCAGCCTGCCGGCCGTGAGCCTGGGCAGCCTGCTGATCGGTCGACTGGTGCTGGGCAGCGCGGAAAGCCTGGTCGGATCGGGTGCGATCGGCTGGGGCATCGGCCGGGTCGGCGCCGCGAATACGGCCAAGGTCATTTCCTGGAACGGCATCGCCAGTTACGGCGCGCTGGCCGTCGGTGCGCCGCTGGGGGTGTTGCTGGTCAGCCAGTTCGGGCTGTGGAGCATGGGTGTCAGCATCGTGTTGCTGGCGGTGCTGGGCGTGCTGCTGGCCTGGAACAAGGAAGCCGCACCGATCGTGGCCGGTGTGCGCCTGCCGTTCATGAATGTGCTGGGCCGCGTACTGCCCCACGGCTGCGCATTGGCGCTGGGCTCGATCGGCTTTGGTACCATCGCCACCTTCATCACCCTGTATTACACCACCCAGCACTGGGATAACGCGGTGTGGGCCTTGAGCCTGTTCGGCGCCAGCTTTATCGGCGCGCGCCTGCTGTTCGGTAACCTGATCAACCGTATCGGCGGTTTTCGCGTGGCGATTGCCTGCCTGTCGGTGGAGGTCCTCGGCCTGCTGTTGCTGTGGCTCGCACCGAATGCCCACCTGGCCTTGGCGGGGGCGGCGTTGAGCGGCTTCGGCTTTTCCCTGGTGTTTCCGGCGTTGGGTGTGGAGGCCGTCAACCTGGTGCCCGCGTCCAGCCGCGGCGCGGCGGTGGGGGCGTATTCGCTGTTTATCGACTTGTCGCTGGGCATCACCGGCCCGCTCGCCGGGGCGGTGGCATCAGGCTTCGGCTTTGCGTCGATCTTCCTGTTCGCCGCCCTCGCAGCCGCCGGTGGCTTGCTGCTGAGTGTGTACCTGTACCGCCAGGCGCCCAAGGCCCGCGAGACACGGGACGCCTAGAAGTCGACCTTGCCGCGCCCGGCCTTGATACTGCCGCGCTTGGTCTTGGATTCCAGCCTGCGCTTCTTGGAGCCCAGCGTAGGCTTGGTCGGACGGCGCTTCTTCTCGACCTTGGTGGCGCTGAGAATCAGCTCCACCAGACGCTCCAGCGCATCCGCGCGGTTCTGTTCCTGAGTCCGATATTGCTGGGCCTTGAGCACCAGCACACCTTCGCTGGTGATGCGGCTGTCACGCAGCGCCAGCAAGCGCTCCTTGTAAAACTCCGGCAGGGACGAGGCCGGAATATCAAAGCGCAGGTGCACCGCGCTCGACACCTTGTTGACGTTCTGCCCGCCGGCGCCCTGGGCGCGTATGGCGGTGAGCTCGATCTCGGCGTCGGGCAGGTGGACGGTGTTGGAAATCACCAGCATGAGCAGCAGGCACCTCTGAAGGGAAGCCCCAAGGATACGCGAATGCATCTCTGCTCACGCCCTTAAACAACAAACCCGGCACATGGCCGGGTTTGCTTGATCACACCTTGCGCTTACTTCGCCACGGACACCGACACTGTCGCGTCCAGCGCCTGCTGCGCACTGCGTTTGTGCTTGATGGCGTAGCACGCCGCCATGAACGCCACCCATACCGGGATCGCATACACCGACACCTGGATGCCGGGAGTCATCAACATGATCACCAGGATAAACGCCACGAACGCCAGGCAGAGGTAGTTGCCGTACGGGTACCACAGCGCCTTGAACAATGGCACCTGGCCGCTGCGGTTCATGTGCTGGCGGAACTTGAAGTGGGAGTAACTGATCATCGCCCAGTTGATCACCAAGGTGGCCACTACCAGGGACATCAGCAGTTCCAGCGCATGTTGCGGGATCAGGTAGTTCATCAGTACCGCCACCAGGGTGATCGCCGCTGAAGCGAGGATCGAACGCACCGGCACACCGCGCTTGTCGATCTTCGCCAAAGCCCGTGGCGCATCGCCCTGCTCGGCCATGCCCAGCAGCATGCGGCTGTTGCAGTAGGTGCCGCTGTTGTACACCGACAGCGCCGCGGTCAACACCACGAAGTTGAGGATGTGCGCTGCGGTATTGCTGCCCAGCATCGAGAACACTTGCACGAATGGGCTGCCGCTGTAGGCATCGCCGGAGGCATTGAGGGTTGCCAGCAGGCTGTCCCAGGGTGTCAGCGACAACAGCACCACCAAGGCACCGATGTAGAAAATCAGGATGCGGTAGATCACCTGGTTGATCGCCTTGGGGATCACCGTGCGTGGTTTGTCGGCTTCGGCGGCGGTAAAGCCGAGCATTTCCAGGCCGCCGAACGAGAACATGATGATCGCCATGGCCATCACCAGGCCGCTGACGCCGCTGGGGAAAAAGCCACCGTGATCCCACAGGTTGCTGACCGAGGCTTGCGGGCCGCCGTTGCCGCTGACCAGCAGGTAGCTGCCCAGGGCGATCATGCCGACAATGGCCACGACCTTGATGATGGCGAACCAGAACTCCGCTTCACCAAAGACTTTGACGTTCGCCAGGTTGATCAGGTTGATCAGCACGAAAAACACCGCCGCCGAGACCCAGGTCGGGATCTCCGGCCACCAGTAGTGCACGTATTTGCCGACGGCGGTCAGCTCCGACATGCCCACCAGAATGTACAGAATCCAGCAGTTCCAGCCCGACAGGAAGCCGGCGAAACCGCCCCAGTACTTGTGGGCGAAGTGGCTGAAGGAGCCGGCAACCGGCTCTTCGACGATCATTTCGCCGAGCTGGCGCATGATCATGAAGGCGATGAAGCCACAGATGGCATAACCCAGGATCATCGATGGGCCGGCGGACTTGAGCACCCCGGCCGAGCCCAGGAACAGGCCGGTGCCGATGGCGCCCCCGAGGGCGATCAACTGGATATGCCGATTTTTCAGGCCGCGTTTCAACTCGCCTGAAGAAGAATGGGGTCCACTCATGAAAAGGGTCTCACGCAAGGTTTGATGATGTTGAATGCACGTTGCTGTCTTGAATCTCGACTCAAGCAGCGCCGCTCAAACCCCAGCGCAGGCACCAGGAGTACAGCGTCTTTCTAACGGTCATGCGTCACCTGTTTGTTTTTATCTGTGACGAAATCGAACCCGTCCGGCTCGTGGCCGGGCGGAGTGATCAGGGGTGATAACCCTGAGGTCTTGGCCTTTGGCGTGGGTACGCAAGGGAGTCACAGTAAAACGCGGCGCATTGTACACCGCTCGACAGCTTGAGGCCGACCTCTGCAAGCGACCGCGACAATCTGTCAGAGATTCCTTACGGCCAGCCCATGCCCCCCAATACCCGGCATAACCTGTAAATATATTGTTACAACCCGTAAAACCAGCGTTACAGGCAGCTCAATCTGTCATCTAACGGAAAATTGTCGGTAGGAAAAACCTGATCAATCGGTTCAGCCAGCCTTCTGTTTTTTCAGAAAAAAAATCAACGCCGAAAAAACAGAACAAAAAATTCAAATGAGACCGTGTCAATAAATTTTTTGCATTCTGAAACGCTCTCGCCTAGGTTCTTGAACTTGCCCAGCGAAGCCCGCTGGCATGCCCGTTCTCAAACAACGTCCTCTAGGAGATACACCATGCAAGCACTGGAAAACGACCTGGAAACCGAACTGCAACTCGACGATTGGTTTGAAGCGCCGACCCATGAGGCCGCCGTTGAAATGATGCAAGCCGATGCCGTGGTGCCGTTCGGCACCGCGATGTGGCCTTTCTAAGAAACGGCAGGCATCCGGCAGGTGCTGTGCACGGCACCTGCCCCCCTTACCCAAGGCATCAAAGGACGTACGTCATGGACAAGGCCCGCGCCGTCGAACACTTTCTCTACTACCTCGCTCATCATCCGGCCCTGAACAGCCTGAACCGCCCGACCGTGCTGCTCGGCCATACCGACCGCTACGACGCCATCGCCCAGGCAATCATCCAAGGCAGCGCCGCGCGCTTCAACTTCCAGGTACAGCGCCTGGACCTGGCGCCCAGCGAAGCCCTGGCCCAAGCCATCGAGGCCTGTGACCTCTACCTGTTTCTCTACGACTCTTCGACTCTGCCTAACCCACGCGCCGAAGGCCCGGACTTTATCCGCGCCCTGCAAGGCGTGATGGCCGAGCACTGGAAGAAATCCCTGTTGTTCAAGGATTATGGCGACTACTTCTACGACACTTTCAGCGTCGAGCCCCAGCGCATCGCCGACCTCAACGCCACGCTGATCCGGCGCATGTCCGATGCCCGCGTGCTGAGCTTTACCGACAAACACGGCTCACGCCTGGAGGCGCCGCTGAGCAGCATCAAGAAGTGGACCAATATCAACGGCGTGGGCAACCACGACCTGGCCCCCGGCGAAATCGCCACCCACAGCGAGGCCATCAATGGCCAGGTGCGCTTTGTCGGCACCTTCCTCAGCACCATCCCCTTTGCGCGCAAATACGGCGTTCTGCAATCGCCATTGGAGCTGTGGATCGAAAACTCGACCGTTTGCAGCGTGGCCAGTGACGTGCCCGGGCTGGCGGATGACTTCAACAAATACCTGAACGCCAACCCGTCCAACCGTCGTGTGGAGGAGCTGGGAATTGGCACCAATGAAGGGGTCAAGGATCTGTATGCGCGCAACGCCGGCTTCGAAGAGCGCCATTGCGGCTTGCACCTTGGCTTGGGCGGCGGGCAGAAAGGCAGCCATCACCTGGATCTGATCTTCGCCAGCGGGGTGCTGGCGCTGGATGACAAGCCGGTGTTTGACGGCGCCTTTGCCTTCTGAACACCGACTTCAACCTCCACAGAGATCAACTGTGGGAGGGGGCTTGCTCCCGATGGCAGTGGGTCAGTTTATGGGGGTGGTGGCTGGCACACCGCTATCGGGAGCCCCCTCCCACACTTTTTGACCTGATTCCAAGGCAAAAAAACAGCCATCACTTGGATTGGACGGCGCTTTTGCCTTCTGAACACTGACTTCAACCTCCACAGAGATCAATTGTGGGAGGGGGCTTGCTCCCGATGGCAGTGGGTCTGCTTATGAAGATGGTGCCTGGTACACCGCTATCGGGAGCAAGCCCCCCTCCCACACTTTTTGACCTGATTCCAAGGCAAAAAAAACGCCAACCCCTAGGGTTGGCGTTTTTGTGCAGCACTTACCTTACTGCGGCTTCTTGCGACCAAAACCCGGGCGCTGACCCGAACCGGCCGGTGCGCCACGGCGCTTGCCCGACGGCTCATCGGCAACCAGTTTAGGGCCGGGGCGCTTGTTCGCCGCCGGCTTGGACGGACGCTTGGTGTTGGCGCTGTCGGCGGGGCGATCCGCTTCACCACGGTTGCTGCGACCACCGGCCGGAGCCGGACGCGGCGCGCGTGGTGCACGTTCACCTTCCTGACGCGATGGCGCGGTTGGGCGACGCTCGCCTTCGATGTGCGGCTCACGGGAAATACGACCACCGGTTGCCGGCGCATTGAGTGCCGGGCGCAAGGTCCGGGCCACGCGTTCGGTACGGGCCACAGGGCGCGACGATTTACGCTGCATGCGCTCGAGCTTGTCTTTGCTCTTGGCGTTCATCTGTGGCATCGCGACTGGCGTCAGGCCGACTTCGGCACTGAGGATGTCGACTTCGTACTGGCTCATTTCGCGCCAGCGCCCCATCGGCAGGTCGGAGTTCAAGAACACCGGGCCGAAACGCACGCGCTTCAGGCGGCTGACCACCAGGCCCTGGGATTCCCACAGGCGACGCACTTCACGGTTACGACCTTCCATCACCACGCAGTGGTACCAGTGGTTGAAACCTTCGCCACCTGGCGCCTGCTTGATGTCGGTGAACTTGGCCGGACCGTCTTCCAGCACCACGCCCGCCTTGAGACGTTCGATCATCTCGTCATCGACTTCACCGCGTACACGCACCGCGTATTCACGATCCATCTCGTAGGACGGGTGCATCAGGCGGTTGGCCAGCTCACCGTCGGTGGTGAACATCAGCAAACCGGTGGTGTTGATGTCCAGGCGACCGATGTTGATCCAACGGCCTTCCTTCGGCTTGGGCATCTTGTCGAACACGGTCGGACGGCCTTCCGGGTCGTCACGGGTGCAGATCTCGCCATCGGGCTTGTTGTACATGATCACGCGGCGCACCGACTCGGCGGCCTCTTCACGCTTGATGACCTTGCCATCAATGGTGATTGCATCGTGCAGGTCGACGCGCTGACCGAGAGTGGCCTCGACGCCGTTGACCTTGATGCGCTTCTGGGTGATCCAGGCTTCGACGTCGCGGCGCGAGCCCACGCCGATACGCGCCAGCACCTTTTGCAGTTTTTCGCCTGCTGGGCCGATTTCCTGGCTGTCGTTCTGGTCTTTGTCGTTCATCTTAAGCACCTCCCGGTGGGTCGATTCAGGCGTGGCCTGAAGAGTGTTGAAAGCGGGGCTTTGGCCGAATAGGTCGGCAAAGGGTCGCGAATCATACGCGCATGGCGCGTGTTGCGCATCAGAGAGTAGTCGATTAGCGCCAAGTCATTCACTTTTCCGCCGACCGGTGAGGATTGTGGGAGGGGGCTTGCTCCCGATTGCGATGTGTCAGTCTCAATCTCCTTGACTGAGCCACCGCTATCGGGAGCAAGCCCCTCTCACATAAGGTCCTTGAGTCAGTCTTCGAACTGGCGTCGCTCGGCCTCGATGGCTTCGGCCAGGGCTCGGGCTTCGTCCTCTTCGTCGCTCAGCGGCGGTTGTTCGAGGGCAGCGACGGCGGCCAGGAGCTTTTCCCGGGCCTGGGCAACGCCGAGGATGTCTTCCTCTGACTCTGGCTCTGGCTCTGGTTCTGGTTCTGGTTCTAGCTCTGGCTCAACCTGTTCCTGGGGTTGCGCCTGCACAGTATCCTCGCGCAGCAAATCGTCGAAGTCCGTCTTGATGCCCTGTTCCATGTCGTCCAGTTCCAGCAACAACGTATGGAAACTGGTTTCGTCCTTCGGCTCTTCCGGCTCGGCCGTGGCGTCCGCCAACTCCTGCAGGCCGGGGGGAACCGGGGCATCGTCGAAGTCGAGCACCGGCTCGGCCTCCATCTCGCGCAGTTCGGCCAAGGGCGGCAAGTCGTCGAGATTTTTCAGGTTGAAGTGGTCGAGAAACATCTTGGTGGTCGCGAACATCGCCGGCTTACCGGGTACGTCCCGGTAACCGACGATGCGAATCCACTCGCGCTCAAGCAACGTCTTGACGATATGGCTGTTGACCGCCACGCCCCGCACATCCTCGATCTCGCCCCGCGTGATCGGCTGGCGATAGGCGATCAGCGCCATGGTCTCCAGCATAGCCCGCGAATACCGCTGCGGGCGTTCCTCCCACAAGCGGCCGACCCATGGGGAAAATTTCTCACGGATCTGCAGGCGATAACCCGAAGCCACTTCCAGCAGCTCAAAGGCACGACCCTCGCAGGACTTGCGCAGAATCTCCAGCGCCTTCTTGAACACTGGCGGCTCGGGGCGCTCGGCTTCTTCAAACAGTTCGA
Source organism: Pseudomonas sp. R19M (assembly GCF_050312585.1). Lineage (NCBI taxonomy): Bacteria > Pseudomonadati > Pseudomonadota > Gammaproteobacteria > Pseudomonadales > Pseudomonadaceae > Pseudomonas > Pseudomonas sp. R19M. Next base: position 16,209 of record NZ_JBNPJV010000064.1, on the reverse strand, counting down.
ACAGGCGCTCCAGGGATTGCGGCTTGCCCGAGGCCAGGAGAAAAGCTTCCAGCAACGGCGCCAGTTCGCGGGGTTCAGTCAGATTCATCGATTCAGCTCTTTATTCGGCTCGCGCCCGCACGTGGATAGCCGCAAAAGGCTCATTCTGGACCAGCTCGACCAACGATTCCTTGACCAGTTCGAGGATCGCCATAAAGGTCACCACGACTCCCAGGCGCCCTTCTTCAGCGGTGAACAGTTCGACAAAGGGCACAAAACCACCGCCTTTCAGACGTTCAAGCACATCGCTCATGCGTTCGCGCGTCGACAGCGCCTCGCGACTGACCTGATGGCTTTCAAACATGTCGCCACGGCGCAGGACCTCGGCCATGGACATCAATAGCTCTTCCAGACTCACGTCCGGCAACAGCTTGCGCGCCCGTGCCTGCGGGGCATCCAGCTTGGGGACCACCACATCACGACCGACCCGGCTCAAGCCATCAATGCCTTCGGCGGCGGCCTTGAAGCGTTCGTACTCTTGCAGACGGCGGATCAGCTCGGCACGCGGGTCGTCCTCTTCGGCCTCCACCGTCTCCGAGCGCGGCAACAGCATGCGCGACTTGATCTCGGCGAGCATGGCCGCCATCACCAGGTATTCGGCGGCCAGTTCCAGGCGCACCGACTGCATCAGCTCGACATAGCCCATGTATTGGCGGGTGATTTCCGCCACCGGAATATCGAGGATGTTGATGTTCTGCTTGCGGATCAGGTACAGCAGCAAGTCGAGCGGGCCTTCGAAAGCTTCAAGAAAGACTTCCAGGGCGTCCGGCGGGATGTACAGGTCCAGCGGCATTTCCATGACCGCCTGGCCATACACCATGGCGAACGGCAGTTCCTGCTGGGCGCCCGCCTGGGGGTCAACGGTTTCCACGACCGACATTCAGGCCTCGACCATGAACGGCGCCGGGTCGCCACAGCCCACGCGGACCACTTCGGGCTCGCCGTCGGCCAGGTTGATCACGGTGGAGGCCTTGTTGCCGCCGTAGCCGCCGTCGATGATCAGGTCGACATGTTTTTCCAGCAAACGGCGCATCTCGTAGGGGTCATACAAGGGCTCTTCTTCACCCGGCAGGATCAGCGACACACTCATCAATGGCTCGCCCAGCTCAGCCAACAGCGCCAGGGCAATCGGATGCTCCGGCACCCGCAGGCCGATGGTGCGTTTTTTCGGGTGCAGCAAGAGGCGCGGCACTTCGCGGGTGGCGTTGAGGATAAAGGTGTAGGGCCCCGGCGTGTGTGCTTTAAGCAGGCGGAAAGTGCCGGTGTCGACCTTGGCGAATAGCCCCAGTTGGGACAGGTCGCTGCAGATCAGTGCAAAGTTATGGTTCTTGTCCAGATCCCGCAGGCGTCTGACCCGCTCGACCGCACTTTTATCACCGATCTGGCAACCGATGGCGTAGGACGAGTCCGTGGGGTAGATCACCACACCGCCGGCGCGAATGATCTCCACGGCCTGTTTTATCAGGCGCGCTTGCGGGTTTTCCGGATGAATCTGGAAGAATTGGCTCACGTGTTCTACCTGTTCAGACGGTGGCAGTAATGGGGTCATGCTTGAATCGCCCCCACAGGAGCGGCAGGTCTTCCGGGACTTGGCGATACTCGCCGATCTCGGACCAGCCGCCTGGGCCATGAAAATCACTGCCGGCGCTGACCAGCAGACCAAATTCGCGGGCAAGGATCGCCAGGCTGCCGACTTGTTCGGCGGGCTGATGCCCATTGACCACTTCGATTGCGTGGCCACCCGCTCCAATATAGTCGCCAATCAGCTTGCGGCGCTTGCTGCGGGTGAAATCGTAATGCCAGGGGTGCGCCAGGCTGACCCAGGCACCGGAGGCGCGCAATGTCTCGACGGTGTCTTCCAGGGTCGGCCAATGCAGCTTCACATCGCCCAGCTTGCCGGCGCCCAGCCATTTGCGGAAGGCCTCGGCACGGTCTTTGACAAACCCTTCACGCACCATCCAGTCGGCAAAATGCGGCCGGGCCGGCGCGTTGCCGCTGTCACCCAGCTCCTGCTGGATGGCGCGGGCACCGTCGAGGGCATTGGGCATGCCTTTGAGGCTGAGTTTGCGGCTTATTTCTTCGGACCGCAGCCAGCGGCCATCGTGCAATTGGGCGATGGCCTTCACCAATGGCGGGGCTGCCTGGTCGAAACCGTAGCCCAGCACATGAATAGTGGCGCCGCCCCAGGTGCAGGACAACTCCACACCGTTGACCAGTTGCATGCCCAGGGCATGGGCGGCTGCGCGGGCTTCATCCAGCCCCTCGAGGGTGTCATGGTCGGTCAATGACAAGACTCGCACGCCTTTTTCAAACGCTCGCGCAACCAGTGCCGCGGGCGCCAGGGCGCCGTCGGAGGCTGTGCTGTGGCAGTGCAAATCAACATTCACGGGACTGTGTAACCTCAAGTCAGCTGGCGCTTTCGCTACCAAGGATGTTTGTTATTATGCCGCCACATCCAGCTTCTGGCTCTTACTGTGAAACAATTCATCGACTTCATCCCGCTGTTGCTGTTTTTCATCGTTTACAAACTCGACCCCAGGGTCATCGATCTAGCGGGCCACGAGCTGACCGTCGGAGGCATCTACAGCGCCACTGCCGTGCTGATCATCAGCTCCGTCGTGGTCTACGGCGCGATCTTCATTTCCCAGCGCAAACTGGAAAAAAGCCAATGGCTGACCCTGGTCGCCTGCCTGGTCTTCGGCAGCCTGACCCTGGCCTTCCACAGCGAAACCTTCCTCAAGTGGAAAGCCCCGGCGGTGAACTGGCTGTTCGCCCTGGCGTTCATCGGCAGCCACTTCGTCGGCGACCGCCTGTTGATCAAGCGGATCATGGGCCATGCACTGACCCTGCCGGAGCCGGTCTGGACACGCCTGAACGTGGCCTGGATCGTGTTTTTCCTGTTCTGCGGCGCCGCCAACCTGTTCGTAGCCTTTACCTTCCAGGACTATTGGGTGGACTTCAAGGTGTTCGGCAGCCTGGCCATGACCGTGCTGTTCCTGGTCGGCCAGGGTATCTACCTGTCCCGTCACCTGCATGACACCGACCCTACCACGCCGAAAACCGAGGACTGACATGCTCTACGCAATCATTGCCACCGACGTCGCCAACTCCCTGGAAAAACGCCTGAGTGTGCGCCCAGCCCACCTGGAGCGCCTGCATGTGCTGCAAGCCGAAGGCCGCCTGGTGCTGGCAGGCCCGCACCCTGCGGTCGACAGCAACGACCCGGGCGCGGCCGGCTTCATTGGCAGCCTGATCGTCGCCGAGTTTGCGTCCCTGGCCGATGCCCAGGCGTGGGCGAAGGCCGATCCGTATGTCGCGGCCGGCGTCTACGCCGATGTGCTGATCAAGCCGTTCAAGCAAGTCCTGCCGTAATGCAAGGAGCGTCGAACCTAATCGGTTCGGCGTACTCCTAATGGCTCATTATTCCCGGTAACCTGCCGACAACGTTCTGAATATTCGTGTGGAATCAGGAGTTCCGATGCGCTTACGTCAGTTGTGTCTGTTGGCAGTGTTAACGATCGGGGCTACGGCCCACGCTGAAGAAACCTCGAGCACCGGCAGTTCCACGCCCCTGTCCTTGAGTGCCGGCAGCCAGATCACCGAGTTGCAGCAACGTTTGCAAGAAAGCGAACGACAACGGGAAGAACTGAGCAAACAACTGCAAAGCGCGGATGCCGCACGCGAAAGCGCCCAACTGAATCGCTTGCGCCAGGAGAACCAACGCCTGGCCCAGCAACTCAAAGAAACACAGGGTGGCGCCTTGACGCGCTGGCTGACCGAACAACAACAGTGGTTCGTCACGGGTGCGGCCGTCGCGCTGATCGCCTTGCTGTGCGGGATCTTCGCCAGCGGTGGGCACCGTCGCCGTCGACAATGGCTAAATTGAGTAAGTCATGAGCGAGCTGTTACTGATAGATGATGACCAGGAGCTCTGTGAGCTGCTGAGCAGTTGGCTGAGCCAGGAAGGCTTTCACGTACGCGCCTGCCACGATGGCTTGAGCGCCCGCAAAGCCTTGGCCGACGCCGCCCCGGCGGCGGTGGTGCTTGACGTGATGCTGCCCGACGGCAGCGGCCTGGAATTGCTCAAGCAATTGCGCACCGACCATCCGGAGCTACCGGTACTGATGCTTTCGGCCCGTGGCGAACCGCTGGACCGTATCCTCGGCCTGGAACTGGGCGCCGACGATTACCTGGCTAAACCCTGCGACCCTCGGGAACTCACCGCCCGCCTGCGCGCCGTGCTGCGCCGCAGCCACCCTGCGGCCGTATCCACGCAGATGGAACTGGGTGACCTGTGCTTCAGCCCGGTGCGCGGCGTGGTCAGCATCGATGAACAGGAATTCTCTCTCACCGTCTCCGAAAGCCGTCTGCTGGAAGCCTTGCTGCGCCAGCCCGGCGAACCGCTGGACAAGCAGGAACTGGCGCAGATCGCACTGGGGCGCAAGCTGACGCTCTACGACCGCAGCCTGGACATGCACGTCAGCAACCTGCGCAAGAAGATCGGCCCGCACCCGGACGGTCGGCCACGGATCGTGGCATTGCGTAGCCGCGGTTACTACTACAGCCTCTGACTACAGATCGTTCCCGTGCGGGAACGGCCTGTGTAAGGCCAGCTTCGAAACCTCTTTACCCAAGCTTTACCCTCAGCTGACCGCCGCTGACCTTGATCTCCTTAATCTACCCACATCCGGACTCACCGGAATAGAGACAGGAGAATCACCATGCGCAAGACCCTTATCGCTCTGATGTTCGCCGCTGCCCTGCCGACCGTTGCCATGGCCGCCATGCCGGAAGGCCCAGGCCCGATGGGCGGCCCTGAAGGTCACATGATGGGTGGCCCGGGCCACGGCGGTGAACACGGTCCACGCGGCAGAGGCGGCCCATTCCGCGAGCTGGACCTGAGCAAGGAACAACGCCAGCAAATCGGTAAGTTGATGGGTGAGCAATGGCACGCTCGCAAAGACCTGGTCAAAAAGTACCTGGACAAACTCCCGGCCGCCGACCAGAAAGCCATGCAGGATGAAATCGAGGCGGGCAAGCTGAAAACCCAGGCCGACATCCGCGCCGTGCTGAAACCCGATCAGCAGAAGAAATTCGACGAGATCGTCAAGAAACAAGCCGAGCGCCGTGCCGAATGGAAGGAATTCCAAGCCTGGAAAGCCCAACAGCCGCAAAAAGCGCAATAATGCTCTAGCTTTACTTCCCCCAGCCCAGCGGCGCACCCGCTGGGCTTTTCCTGTTTGAGGGTTTCCTGTGCGCTCATTGTTCTGGCGGATCCTGGCAAGTTTCTGGCTGGCCATCGCCTTGGTTGCCGGGTTATCGATCCTGCTTGGGCACATGCTTAATCAAGATGCCTGGATTCTCAGCCGCCACCCCGGCCTGCGCAATCTGGCGCAGGAATGGACCCAGCTCTATGAAGCCCAGGGCGAGGACGCCGCGCAGGACTTGCTGCAGCAGCGCAAACGCCAGTACCACATCGACGTGCAGGTGCTGAACGAAAGCGGCGATCCGGTGGTGCGCGGCACCTTCCCGCGCCGCGCCGCCGCTTTCGAAGCCAAACAGAACGACAGCAAGGACGGCCACCTGCCGTGGCGGCGCCTGACCGCCGAGTACACCAGCGAAAAAACCGGTGACACTTACCTGCTGATCTACCGCATCCCCCACCCGGAACTGGACGCCTGGCATCGGGGCAGCCTGATGTGGCCGCTGAGCGCCTTGGCGATTGCCCTGGTGGTGCTGACCCTGTTCAGCCTGCTGGTGACGTTGTCCATCACCCGCCCGCTCAGCCGTCTGCGCGGGGCTGTGCACGATCTTGGCCAGACCACCTACCAGCAGAACAGCCTGGCGAAACTGGCCAACCGTCGCGATGAGTTCGGCGTACTGGCCAACGACTTCAACCGCATGGGCGCACGCCTGCAAAGCCTGATCGGCAGCCAACGCCAGTTGCTGCGCGATGTGTCCCACGAACTGCGTTCACCGTTGGCCCGCCTGCGCATCGCCCTGGCCCTGGCCGAACGCGCCAGCCCCGAAGAGCGCGAGCGCCTGTGGCCGCGCCTGACCCGCGAATGCGACCGCCTGGAAGCGCTGATCAGCGAAATCCTGGTGCTTGCCCGCGTCGATGCCGACAACGCGAGTGCCGAAGAAATGGACCTGGTCCCGCTACTCAAAACCCTGCAAAAGGACGCCCAGCTCGGTGCACCGGAGCAGGTAGTCGCGCTGAACGCCGACGCCGACCTGCACCTCAAAGGCTGGCCGACCATGATCGAACGGGCGGTGGATAACCTGTTGCGCAATGCCCAACGCTTCAACCCACCGGGGCAGCCTATCGAGTTGCAAGCCCAACGCCAGGGTGAGCGCATTCTGATCAGCGTGCGTGACCATGGCCCCGGCGTCGAAGCCGAGCACCTGAGCCAGCTGGGCGAACCGTTTTACCGCGCCCCCGGCCAGATCGCCCAGGGCCACGGTCTTGGCCTGGCCATTGCGCGCCGCGCCGCCGAACGCCATGGCGGCAGCCTGCTCCTGAGCAACCATCCCGACGGCGGTTTTATCGCCAGTATCGACCTGCCGTTGCAACCTGGGGTTGTCACGCCGGTGTGATGATCTTCTATAGTGGCCCTTCTCTTACGGAGGGCCTTTGATGATTGACTTGCTGACACCCATCCAAGCCGCACTCGATTTACCCCCGACCCCACTGGCCAGAACCTCGGCCGGTGCCCTGCCCTCGACCTTCGCCGTCACCGAACTGGCCGTTGCCAGCATCGGCGCCGCCGGCCAGGCCGTCGCGCAACTGGTCCAGCAACAGACCGGGCGCTTGCCTGCGGTCACGGTGGACCAGCGTCTGGCGTCCTTCTGGTTCTCGTCGTCGATTCGCCCGGTTGGCTGGCAGGTACCGCCGCTGTGGGACCCGGTAGCCGGTGACTATGCCAGTGCCGATGGCTGGATTCGTTTACACACCAACGCACCCCATCACCGCGCGGCCGCCGAAAGCATACTGGGCAAAGTCACCGACCGAACCGACATGGCCGGCAAAGTGGCAACCTGGAACGCCGCAGACCTGGAGCAGGCGATCGTCGATGCGGGCGGTTGCGCCGCGCAGATGCGTAGCTGGCAGGCCTGGCAAACCCATCCCCAAGGGTTGGCGGTGAATGCCGAGGCGTTGGTACAGCGACGTACCTTCGACACGGTGACTGAACAACCCTGGCTCGGCTCCGTCGCGCGCCCACTGGCGGGGATCAAGGTGCTGGACCTCACCCGGGTTTTGGCCGGCCCCGTGGCCAGCCGCTTCCTGGCTGGCCTCGGCGCCGATGTGCTGCGTATCGATTCACCCAGCTGGAACGAACCCGGCGTGGTGCCGGAGATGACCCTGGGCAAACGCTGCGCCCGTCTGGACCTGAAAAGCGCCGAAGGCCGGCAGATCTTCGAGACGCTGCTCAAAGACGCGGACATCCTGTTCCACGGCTATCGCGCCGACGCCCTGGAGCACCTGGGCTACAACGCCGAGGAACTGCAACGACTCGCCCCCGGCCTGATCGACGCGAGTCTCAACGCTTACGGCTGGAGCGGGCCGTGGCGCAATCGGCGGGGTTTCGACAGCCTGGTGCAGATGAGCAGCGGGATTGCCGAAGCCGGCATGGCCTGGCAACAGGCGGACAAACCGGTGCCGCTACCGGTACAGGCGCTGGATCATGCTACCGGGTATCTGCTGGCGGCCGGTGCGATTCAAGCCTTGAGTGAGCGCTTGAAAACCGGGCGTGGCGGTTCGGCGCGGTTGTCATTGGCACGCACGGCGAAGTTGCTGGTGGACGCCGGGCAAGTGCCCGCGCAACCGGCGCTACGCGCTGAAGGGCCGGATGATCAAGGCTTGGTGGTGGAACCGACGGCCTGGGGCCCGGCGCACCGGTTGCTGGCGCCGTTGAGCATCAGCGGGACGCCATTGCAGTGGGAGTTGCCGGCTGGGGAACTGGGTTCACATCGACCGCAGTGGTGACCTTAAGACTGCTATCGGGAGCAAGCCCCCTCCCACACTCGACTGCATTGCAAATCAAGTGTGGGAGGGGGCTTGCTCCCGATGAGGCCAGTACTGCCACAATCAATCCCCCCGGTTCAGCGACGTCCACAAATGCTGCGCCGCATAGGCCCTCAAAGGCCGCCATGCCTCGGCGCGGGCCAACAATTGTCGCGCCGAAACCGGCCTGCCCTCTAACGCTGCCAACGCATTGATCAAGCCGATATCGCCGGAGGCAAACGCATCCGGCTCGCGCATCTGACGCATGGCGATGTACTGCGCGGTCCAGTCGCCGATGCCCGGCAAGGCCACCAGCCGCGCCACGCCCTCCTTGAGAGTGGCCTTGGGCTCGAATACATGCGGATCATCCAGCCACGCCTGGGCCACTCCCGACAAGGTCCGTCCCCGCGCCTTGGGCATGCCCAGGCTCGCCAGGTCCGCTGCGGCGAGGACCTGGGCCGTGGGGAACGCATGGGTGATGCCCGGGTGCGGTGTTTGCAGCGGCTGCCCATAGTGCGCCACCAACTTGCCTGCCAGGCGGATAGCCGCAACCACTGTGATCTGCTGCCCCAGCACCGCGCGAATCGCCAGCTCCAGCCCATCCCAAGTGCCTGGAACCCGAAGCCCCGGGCGAGCGGCGACCAATGCGGCCATCAGCGGATCGGCAGCCAATTGCGCGCCGATCAACTCGGGCTGGGCATCCAGATCAAACATCGCCCTCAAGCGTCGCTCGATCTCGGGCAGGGCCTGCGCGTCGGGAAACGCCACCTCAACCTCGAGCCAATCGCCCGACCCCGGCGCCACACAGATCCAACCCAACCGCCCATTCACACTGATGCTGCGCCGATACACGCCGTCGACCAGGGTTTCCAGGCCGGTAATTGCACGCATCGTCAGAAAATCCACCATCGCCGCCCAATCATAGGGCGGCTGATACACCAGTCTCACAACGACAACACCCCGCTGTACAAGCCATACGCCGCCAACCCTGCGCCGGCGATCACGCCGCTGAAAATGCCTTTTTCCATCAGCGTGAACAAGGGGCGGCCCTGTTCGCGCTTGGCCTGGGCGAACAGAATCACCCCCGGTGCGTAAAGCAGTGCTGACAACAACAGGTATTTCAGGCCCGCGGCGTAGAGCAGCCAGAGGGCATAACCGAGGGCAATCAGCCCGACCAATAAATCCTGCCGGCGTCGGCGCAGGGCGCCTTCATAGGTTTCGCCGCGCCCACTCAGCAACACGGCATAGGCCGCCGACCAGAGATAGGGCACCAGAATCATCGAAGACGCGAGGTAGATCAGGGTGGTGTAGGTGCTTTGGGAAAACAGCGTCACCACCAGAAAAGCCTGGATCATCACGTTGGTCAGCCACAAGGCGTTGACCGGCACCTGGTTGGCGTTTTCCTTTTTCAGGAAGGCCGGCATGGTCTTGTCCTGCGCCGTGGAGTAGAGGATCTCGGCGCAGAGCAACGCCCACGAGAGCAAGGCTCCCAGCAATGACACCGCCAGGCCGAGGCTGATCAGCATCGCGCCCCACGGGCCAACGATATGTTCCAGCACGCCGGCCAGGGACGGGTTTTGCAATTGCGCCAACTCCGGCCGGCTCATGATGCCCAGGGACAACACATTCACCAGCACCAACAGCGCCAGCACGCCAAGAAAGCCGATCACCGTGGCGCGCCCCACATCCACGCGTTTCTCGGCCCGCGCCGAATACACGCTGGCCCCCTCGATGCCGATAAACACAAACACGGTGACCAGCATCATGTGGCGCACCTGGTCGACCACGCTGCCGATCTTCGGGTTGCCCAGGCCCCAGATATCCCGGGTGAAGATATCCGCCTTGAACGCCACGGCGGCGATCACGATAAACATCAGCAGCGGCACGATCTTCGCCACGGTAGTGATCTGGTTGATGAACGCCGCCTCCTTGATCCCGCGCAGTACCAGAAAATGCACCGCCCACAGCAACAGCGACGCACAGCCGATGGCGACCGGCGTATTCCCCTGGCCGAACACCGGAAAAAAGTAGCCGAGGGTGCTGAACAGCAAGACGAAGTAGCCGACGTTGCCCATCCAGGCACTGATCCAGTAGCCCCATGCAGAGGAAAAGCCCATGTAGTCGCCAAACCCGGCCTTGGCATAGGCATACACCCCGGAATCCAGCTCGGGCTTGCGATTGGCCAGGGTCTGGAACACGAACGCGAGGGTCAGCATGCCGACGGCGGTGATGGCCCAACCAATCAATACGGCACCCACCTCGGCGCGGGCAGCCATGTTTTGCGGCAGAGAAAAGATCCCGCCGCCAATCATCGATCCCACCACCAAGGCAATCAGGGCACTGAGTCGCAGTTTCTGCGGCGATTGGGACATGAACACTCCTGATGAACAACAACTTGAGCTGAAAACTGTGCACTTCGCTCATTGACTCGGCGAGCGCAACGTTTATTAGAAACCGCGATAAAACTTACTTATTCATAACGTAGCGGCATTTCAATTAATCCGATTCGGGTTTATTTAGAATTTAAATACTGCAATCTATGGCCTATCGCCATCTTTCTGTCAAAAGTTTGCACAATCGAGAATACAGACTAGTTTAAAACATCCATACCGCTGCCCACTGATTAAGCACAAAGAAGAGAGCGCTCTATAAAGCGTTTCTCCGAGGATTTTCATCGCCCGCGAATCGCCATCCTAAGTCATTAATTCACAATGGAATGTGCCAATGAAGTGATCTGAGTCAGCTGTTTGATTAGCGCACAGAATTATTCTGTGGTCTCTCTTCTCCTGCATTGGAGTCATGCAATGTCTGAAACTCCCGGAAAACTTAGGCTGGGTGCACTGGTTGCACTTGTCGTGGGTTCGATGATTGGCGGCGGGATCTTTTCTTTGCCGCAAAACATGGCCGCCAGCGCCGACGTCGGCGCCGTATTGATTGGCTGGTTCATCACCGCCATCGGCATGCTGACCCTCGCATTTGTGTTTCAGACCCTGGCCAATCGCAAGCCCGACCTCGACGGCGGGGTGTATGCCTACGCCAAAGCCGGGTTCGGCGACTACATGGGCTTCTCATCGGCGTGGGGCTATTGGATCAGCGCCTGGCTGGGCAACGTCGGCTACTTCGTCTTGCTGTTCAGTACCCTCGGTTACTTCTTCCCGATCTTCGGCGAGGGCAACACGCCGGCGGCCGTGATCGGCGCCTCGGTGCTGCTGTGGGCCGTGCATTTCCTGGTGCTGCGTGGCATCAAGGAAGCGGCGTTCATCAACCTGGTGACTACCGTCGCCAAGGTGGTGCCGCTGCTGCTGTTCGTGTTGATCGCCCTGTTCGCGTTCAAGCTGGAGATCTTCACCGCTGACATCTGGGGCGTGAAAAACCCCGACCTGGGCAGCGTGGCGAACCAGGTGCGCAACATGATGCTGGTCACCGTGTGGGTGTTCATCGGCATCGAAGGCGCGAGCATCTTCTCGTCCCGTGCGCAAAAGCGCAGTGACGTGGGCAAGGCCACCGTGATCGGCTTTATCACCGTGCTGCTGTTCTTGATGCTGGTGAACGTGCTGTCCCTGGGGATCATGACCCAGCCGGAACTGGCCAAGCTGCAGAACCCGTCGATGGCCGCCGTGCTGGAAAATGTGGTGGGCCACTGGGGCGCGATACTGATCAGCGTCGGTTTGATCATCTCGCTGCTGGGAGCATTGCTGTCGTGGGTGCTGCTGTGTGCGGAGATCATGTTCGCCGCGGCCAAGGACCACACCATGCCGGAGTTTTTGCGCCGCGAAAACGCCAACCACGTGCCGGTCAACGCGCTGTGGTTGACCAACGCGATGGTGCAGCTGTTCCTGGTGATCACGCTGTTTTCCGCCAGCACCTACCTGTCGCTGATCTACCTCGCCACCTCGATGATCCTGGTGCCTTACCTGTGGTCGGCGGCCTACGCCCTGTTGCTGGCGGTACGCGGCGAGACCTACGAAAACGCCCTGCGCGAACGCAGGAAAGACCTGTGCATCGGCGCCATCGCCCTGATCTACGCGATCTGGCTGCTCTACGCCGGCGGCACCAAATATCTGTTGCTCTCCGCCCTGCTCTACGCCCCCGGCGCGATCCTGTTCGCCAAGGCCAAGCATGAACTGGGCAAACCGATTTTCACCAACGTCGAGAAGCTGATTTTCGCCGCTGTGGTCATAGGCGCCCTGCTGGCTGCCTACGGCCTCTACGACGGCTTCCTGACCCTATAGCGCTTTATCCAAAAGAAGTGTTTCTACTGGAGGATCTGTAATGACCACCGAAAAAGTGAAGTACGGCGTACATTCCGAAGCCGGCAAACTGCGCAAAGTCATGGTGTGCTCCCCAGGCTTGGCCCACCAGCGGCTGACCCCCAACAACTGCGATGAACTGCTGTTCGATGACGTACTGTGGGTCGCCCAGGCCAAGCGCGACCATTTTGATTTCGTCACCAAAATGCGCGAGCGCGACGTTGATGTGCTGGAAATGCACAACCTGCTCACCGATATCGTCGCGATCCCTGAAGCCCTGGATTGGATCCTGGAACGCAAGATCACCGCCAATACCGTGGGCCTGGGCCTGGTCGATGAAGTCGGCTCGTGGCTGCGCAGCCTTGAGCCGCGCAAGATCAGCGAATTCCTGATTGGCGGCGTGTCGGCCGATGACCTGCCGAGCAGCTTCGGTGGCAGGACCCTCGAGATGTTCCGCGACTTCCTCGGGCATTCGAGCTTCATCCTGCCGCCGCTGCCCAACACTCAGTTCACCCGCGACACCACCTGCTGGATCTACGGCGGTGTGACGCTGAACCCCATGTACTGGCCGGCGCGACGCCAAGAGACGCTGCTGACCACCGCCATCTACAAATTCCACCCTGAATTCACCAACGCGGACTTCCAGATCTGGTACGGCGACCCCGACCAGGAACACGGTGCCTCCACCCTGGAAGGTGGCGACGTGATGCCTATCGGCAACGGCGTGGTGTTGATCGGCATGGGCGAGCGTTCGTCCCACCAGGCGATTGGCCAACTGGCGCGCAACCTGTTCAAGAACAAGGCGGTGGAGAAAGTGATCGTTGCCGGCCTGCCGAAATCCCGTGCGGCGATGCACCTGGACACCGTGTTCAGCTTCTGCGACCGCGACCTGGTCACCATCTTCCCCGAAGTGGTCAACCAGATCGTGCCCTTCACCCTGCGCCCTGACGAGAGCAAGCCCCACGGTATCGATATCCATCGGGAGAAAACCAACTTCCTCGACACCGTCGCCGCCGCCCTTGGCCTCAAGGCCCTGCGCGTGGTGGAAACCGGTGGCAACAGCTTCGCCGCCGAACGCGAGCAGTGGGACGACGGCAACAACGTCGTCGCCCTGGAGCCGGGCGTCGTGATCGGCTACGACCGCAACACCTCCACCAACACCCTGCTGCGCAAGGCCGGTGTGGAAGTCATCACCATCAGCGCCGGCGAACTGGGCCGTGGCCGTGGCGGCGGCCACTGCATGACCTGCCCGATCATCCGCGACCCTATCGACTACTAAACGACCATCTTCCCGGCGGCGTCCACCCGAAGCCGACCGGGCCGATTACCGAATCCAAGGAGAATCATCATGGCGTTCAACATCCACAACCGTAACCTGCTCAGCCTGGAACACCACACCCCGCGCGAGCTGCGCTACCTGCTGGACCTGTCCCGCGACCTCAAGCGCGCCAAGTACACCGGCACCGAACAGCAGCACTTGAAGGGCAACAACATTGCGCTGATCTTCGAAAAAACCTCGACACGCACCCGCTGCGCTTTCGAAGTGGCAGCCTATGACCAGGGCGCCAATGTCACCTACATCGACCCGAATTCCTCGCAGATCGGCCACAAAGAGAGCATGAAGGACACCGCCCGCGTGCTCGGGCGCATGTACGACGCCATTGAATACCGCGGTTTCAAGCAGGAAATCGTCGAGGAGCTGGCCAAGTTCGCCGGCGTGCCGGTGTTCAACGGCCTGACCGATGAATACCACCCCACCCAGATGATCGCTGACGTGCTGACCATGCGTGAACACGCTGACAAGCCCATCCACGAGATCAGCTACGCCTACCTGGGTGACGCACGCAACAACATGGGCAATTCGCTGTTGCTGGTGGGCGCCAAGCTGGGTATGGACGTACGCATCTGCGCGCCCAAGGCTTTGTGGCCTCACGACGACCTGGTGGGCCGCTGCAAGCAATACGCGCAAGAAAGCGGCGCACGCATCACCCTCACCGATGACCCGAAAGCTGCGGTCAAAGGTGTGGACTTCATCCACACCGACGTATGGGTATCCATGGGCGAGCCCGTGGAAGCCTGGGCAGAGCGTATCGAGCAATTGCTGCCGTACCAGGTCAACAGCGAATTGATGAAAGCCACCGGCAACCCGCGCACCAAGTTCATGCACTGCCTGCCGGCGTTCCATAACAGCGATACCAAGATCGGCAAGCAGATCGCCGAGCAATACCCGCACCTGGCCAACGGCATTGAAGTGACCGATGACGTGTTCGAATCGCCAGCCTGCATCGCCTTCGAACAGGCGGAGAACCGCATGCACACGATCAAGGCGATCCTGGTCTCGACCCTGGCTGATTTGTAAACCATTGAAGGAACACGGATAAAACTGTAGGAGGGGGCTTGCTCCCGATGGCGGTGGGTCAGTTAACAAATTTGCTGAATGACACACCGCTATCGGGAGCAAGCCCCCTCCCACACTGTGTTCACAACGCAGAATTACAGAGGGACTTTTGTATGCGTATCGTCGTTGCACTGGGCGGTAACGCCCTGCTCCGCCGTGGCGAACCCATGACAGCGGACAATCAACGCGCCAATATCCGAATCGCCACCGAACAGATCGCCAAGATCCACCCCGGCAACGAGCTGGTGATTGCCCACGGCAATGGCCCGCAGGTCGGCCTGCTGTCGTTGCAGGCGGCGGCCTACACCCAGGTTTCGCCGTACCCGCTGGACGTGTTGGGTGCCGAGACCGAAGGCATGATCGGCTACATCATCGAACAGGAACTGGGCAACCTGCTGGACTTCGAAGTGCCGTTCGCCACCCTGCTCACCCAGGTGGAAGTCGACGCCAAGGACCCGGCCTTCCAGAACCCGAGCAAACCCATCGGCCCGGTGTACTCCAAGGCCGAAGCCGAAAAACTGGCGGCCGAAAAAGGCTGGGCCATTGCTCCGGACGGCGACAAGTATCGTCGTGTGGTCGCCAGCCCACGCCCCAAACGTATCTTCGAAATCCGCCCGATCAAATGGCTGCTGGAAAAAAGCAGCATCGTGATCTGCGCCGGCGGCGGCGGTATCCCGACGATGTACGGCGAAGACGGCAAGCTGCGCGGCATTGAGGCAGTGATCGACAAAGACCTGTGTTCCTCGCTGCTGGCCTCGCAACTGGACGCCGATTTGCTGGTGATCGCCACCGACGTCAACGCCGCCTTTATCGACTACGGCAAGCCGACCCAGAAAGCGATCGCCCAGGCCCATCCGGACGACATCGAAAAACTCGGCTTCGCCGCCGGCTCCATGGGCCCCAAGGTCCAGGCGGCCTGCGAGTTCGCCCGCCGAACTGGCAAAACCGCGGTCATCGGTTCACTCTCGGACATCGAAGCCATTGTCCAGGGCCACGCCGGTACACGCATCAGCACGGCAAAACCTGGCATCACCTATCTGTGAAGTAGAGGAGAGACGCCTATGGCTACCTTTGAACCCGGTCACTTGCACGTTGAACGTCACGCACTCAACAAGGATGACTACAGCTACAACCTGTGCATCGACTATGAAGTCAGCCAGGATCCAAAGGAAGGCAAAGGAATGCTGTTCAAGCTGCACGGTTCGGTGCAGGGCAAGGAACTCAAGGAAGAGTTCTACCTGCCCAAGGACCAGGCTTTCGACTTTGCGCGCCATGCGATGAACATTGCGCAAAAGTACGGGATGCCGAAGATCGCCGTACTCAATGGCTCGATGCACAAGCAATACGACTTGATGTTCGAGGATGTACGGCATCAGTTAGATGTGAAGTCCGGCGATCCGATCAAGCCAGAGCACCTGGCCTGACCGCCACGACCAAGCTCTTGTAGTGAGCGGGCTTGCCCCGCGCCGGGTGGCGCAGCCGCCCCAACAAGGACGCCACGGTGCTTCAGAAAGACC
>NZ_JBNPJV010000001.1:0-27661 GCF_050312585.1 Pseudomonas sp. R19M | reverse complement strand
TTTCATCTGATGCCCGCCATCGGGAGCAAGCCCCCTCCCACATGTTGACTGGGATTACAATTCCAGAGGCAGTGTCAGACCCAATGATGGATCGGCCAGCCGGCCTGTTCGGCATGGGCCCGCAGCACCGGGTCTGGGTTCACCACCTGTGGGAACTCGACTTTGCTCAACAGCGGCAGGTCATTGCGCGAATCCGAGTAGAAGTACGCGCCCTCCAGTTTCTCACCTTCCTGTTCCAGCCATTCCAGCAAACGGGTGATCTTGCCTTCGCGATATGTCAGTACCCCGATGGTCTGGCCGCTGTACACGCCATGCTTGATGTCCAGTTCGATGCCCAGCACTTCGTCGATACCGATGCGTGCCGCAATCGGCTTCACCAGGTGGGTGCCCGACGCGGAAATCACCAGGATCCGGTCGCCCTTTGCACGGTGGCGGGCGATGGTCTGGGTGGCATCGCTGTAGATCAGCGGTTCGATCACATCTTCAACCCACGGCTCCACCAGATGCTCGATTTCTTCCGGCGTGCGGCCGATCATGGGCTCCAGGCTGAAATCCATGAAGTCTTCCATGCGCAGCTTGCCTTGGCTGTAGGCGTCCATCAGTTCGTTGTTCTTGCGCATGAACGACTCAGGGTCGACCCAGCCCAGGCGGCCCATCTGTTCGCTCCACAGGGTGGCGCAGTCACCGTGGATCAAGGTGTCGTCCAGATCAAAAATTACCAATGCCATCCGTCACTCTCTCTCAAGTCAATCGTTGCATCAGGCTACTTCACACAACGCACTGGGGTCGATGGAAAGTGCCAGGCGCTGCCCGTCGGGGTGCAGATCGTCGGCCGAGCGGTTGAGCACGTCCACCACCAATTCCACGCCGCGCGCTTCGATGCGGTAGCGAATCACGTTACCCAGCAGGCTGTGGCTGCGCACCAATGCGTCCAGCTCGCCGCTGCGGCTCAGTTCGATGGCTTCGGGACGAATCGCGATGCGCCCGCTGATCGGACGTTGCAGCAATTGGCTGGCCTTGTCGGCGTCGAGCAGGTTGTAGTTGCCGATAAAACCGGCGGCGAATACGTCCACCGGCGCGGTGTAGAGGGTTTCGGCGTCGCCGCTTTGCACGATCTTGCCTTGGTTCATCAGGAAGATGCGGTCGGACATGGTCAGCGCTTCTTCCTGGTCATGGGTCACGAAGATCGTGGTCAGGCCCAGTTCACGCTGGATCTGGCGTATCTGCTCGCGCAGGTGCTTGCGAATCCGCGCATCCAGTGCCGACAGCGGCTCATCCAGCAGCAACAGGCGCGGGCGGGTCACCAGGGAACGCGCCAGAGCCACGCGCTGGCATTGCCCGCCGGACATCTGGTGCGGGTAGCGGCCGGCGAGATCCTTGAGCTCCACCAGTTGCAGCACTTCCTGCACGCGCTTGTGGCTGTCATCGGCGTTGACCTTTTGCATGCGCAAGCCGAAGGCGACGTTTTGCTCCACGGTCATGTTGGGGAACAGCGCATAGCTTTGGAACACCATGCCGATATTGCGTTTCTGCGGGCTCAGCGGAACGATGTCCTGCCCGTCCAGCAGGATTTTCCCACTGTCCACCGAGGTCAGCCCGGCGATGCAGCGCAGCAAGGTCGACTTGCCGCAACCGGACGGGCCGAGCAGGGTGACGAACTCGCCCTTGGCGATCTCGCAGTTGATGTCGCTGAACACCGGGGTGCCCGCGTAGCCTTTTTGCAGATGTTGGACGCTGACGAAGCTCATTGGCTTTTGTCCTTGTTCAAGATATTGGCGGCCCAGGTCAGCACCAGCACAAAGAAGAAATAGGAAATGACGACGGCGCTGGTGAAGTGGCCGCTGCTGTTGCGCATGTTGTTCAGGTACACCTGCAGGGTCTCGTAGCGGGTACCCACCAGGATGTTGGCGAACACGAACTCACCGAACAGGAACGAGAACGACAGCAGCAGCGCGACCATCAGACCCTTGCGCAGGTTCGGCAGCACCACCAGGATCGCCGCCTGCCAGGTGCTGGCGCCGAGCAGTTGGGACGCGTCCATCAGGTCGCGCAGGTTGATGGCCTGCAGGTTGTTGGTGATTGCCCGATACATGAACGGCAACGCCACGGTGAAGTAGCAACCGATCAGAATCCACGGCGTGCCCACCATCGCCAGCGGCCCCGAGCCGTAGAGTTGCAGCAAACCTACCGACGACACCACCGGCGGTACCGCGAAGGGCAGCAGGATCAGGATATTCATCAAGGCGTCGAGCTTGGGGAAGTGGTAATGCACCACGAACAGCAGCGGCAGGATCAGCACCACCGACAGGATCAGCGCGCCCACGCAAACCACCAATGACTGGCCGAAGGCCGCCAGGAAGCGTGGGTCGCTCCACAGTTGCACGTACCATTTCACGGTAAACCCGGCGGGCAGGACCGTCGCCGACCAACTGCTGGCGATGGAGTAGACAAAGGTGCCTACCAAAGGCAGCACCAGGATCGCAAACAGCAGGTACACCACGACCCGATGGTAGAGGGAGGCCGGGCCGGCTTCAGCGCGAGACATGGTAGCTCCTCTTGAGCAGCAGTTGATGGACCACGGTGACGACGGTCATCAGCGCCACCAGTACCACGGCCAGGGCGCTGGCCATGTTCGGGTCCAGGGAGATGTCGCCGGAGACCATCGCCGCGATACGAATCGGCAGCACGTTGAAGTTGCCGGTGGTCAGTGCGTACACCGTGGCGTAGGCGCCGAGAGCATTGGCCAGCAGGATCACGAAGGTGCCGAGCAGCGCCGGGGTGAGCACCGGCAGGCCGATATGCCGCCAGAACTGCCAACCGCTGGCGCCGAGCAGCGAAGCCGATTCGCGCCAGTCTTCACGCAATGCATCGAAGGCCGGGTAGAGCAGCAGCACGCCCAGTGGAATCTGGAAGTAGGTGTAGAGAATGATCAGGCCGGTCTTGGAATACAGGTTGAAGTCCTGAATGATCCCGGCCTGCTTGAGCATGATCGTGATGCTGCCGTTGAAGCCCAGCAGGATGATGAATGCGAACGCCAGTGGCACGCCGGCAAAGTTGCTGGTCATGTTGGCGAACGCCGTCACGAAGTTGCGCAGGGGCGAGTCCACGCGGCGCAACGAATAGCTGCCGAGCACCGAAATGATGATGCCGAACACGCTGGAGTAGAAGCTGATCTCCAGGCTGTACTGGATAGCCTGCAGGTAGAACTTCGAACTGAAGATCTTGGTGAAGTTGGCCAGGCCCCAGCCGAACTCCTCCGATTGCAGGCTATTGACCATGACCCACACCAGCGGGGCGATTTCAAACACGATGAAGAACAGCGCAAACGGCACCAGGCACAGGATCGCCAGCCATTTGCCACGGGTTAAGGCGTTCACTTCAACAGCTCCCGGCAGACAGGTTTGTCGTGGGGTACACCGAGCAGTTCGCAGACGGTGCCGCACAGTTCGGTTTGCTTGGGGCTTGCCGTGGCACTCAAGTTGAAGGCCGAGCCCAGTACGAACAGCGGCACTTCCCGTTCTTCCGGCAGCAGGCCATTGTGGGAGCGATCGTTGTTCATGCCATGGTCGGCGGTCACCAGCACCTGGCAGTCGGCGTCGAGCCAGCCCTGCAGGTAGTCGGCGAGGATGATGTCGGCCGAGCGTGCGCTGTTGCGGTACGGCGCGCTGTCGAGGCCATGCTTGTGGCCGGCGTCATCAATGTTCATCGGGTGCACCAGCAGGAAGTTCGGCGTGTGCTTGCAGCGCAGGCTTTCTGCGTCGGCAAACAGGTGGGAATCGGGGTAGTGGTCATTCCAGTAGAAATGCCCGTGCTGGATTGCCAGCGCCTTGTCGTCGGTGTGGCGATCACGGGAGGCAATGAAGGGCGTGCGGTTATACAACTCGCTGACCCAATGGTAAGCCGCCGCCGCAGTGGTCAGCCCGGCGTCGGTGGCGTAATGGAAAATGCTGCGTTGATTGGACAGGCGTGAAACGTTGTTGTGCACGATGCCGCTGTCGATCGGAGGAACACCGGTGAGGATGCACTCATACAGCGGCCGCGAGAGCGACGGTAATTCACATTCCAGTTTGTAAAGCGCTGCGCGTCCTGCGCCGATATAGGCCTGCAGATGCCCCATGGCATGTCGGGCAACCTCGTAGTTCAGGCCGTCGAGCACCACAAGGATGACGTTGTGCTTCATAGGGGGAGAGGCTCCGCAACAGTTGGGCTTGACTCGATTTCTCTGGAGGAACGGGGCCAATGGTGTGGGAGGGGGCTGGCTCCCGTTAGCGGAGGATCAGCCAATGCATGTGTTGAATGACACACTGCTATCGGGAGCAAGCCCCCTCCCACACAAGCCCGCTCCCACATTGGACATCCAGTGGACATCCAATGTGGGTTGAAGCCTTACTGCATATTGATGATGACTTCTTCCTGCCACTTCTGCGGCAGTGCCTTGGAGGTTTTCTCCCAGGCTTCGGCATCTTTGATCGGCGTGACTTTTTTGTACTGCTCGTTCGGCAGCAACTTGGCCTGAACCTCGGCAGGCAGGGTCAGGTGCTCGGCACGGATCGGACGTGCGTTGCCGCGTGCCAGGTTGGTCTGGCCGGCATCGCTGAAGATGTATTCGCGCGTCAGTTTGGCGGCGTTCGGGTGCTTGGCGTATTTGTTGATGATGGTGGTGTAGCCGGAAATCACCGAACCATCCGATGGGATCAGCACCACGTAATCATCCGGGTTGGCCATCTTGGCCTTGTAGCTCAGGCCGTTGAAGTCCCAGACCACGCCCACTTCCACTTCGCCTTTTTCCATGGTGGCGATGGTCGGGTTGGCCAGCGACAGGCGGCCTTGCTTGGCGATGTCCGCAAACATCAGCAGCGCCGGCTGGATGTTTTTCTCGTCGCCACCGTTGGCCAGGGCGGCAGCCAGTACGCCGTTGGCGGCCTGGGCGGCGGTGCTGACGTCACCAATGGAAACCTTGTATTTACCGGTCTTCAGGTCAGCCCAGCTTTTAGGGGCTTCGGAACCGTGCAGCAGCTTTTTATTGACGATGAAGGCGATGGTGCCGGTGTAGGCCAGGGCCCAGTTGCCGTCTTTGTCTTTGGCCCAATCCGGGACCTGTGCCCAGGTGCTCGGTTTGTAGGGTTGGGTCACACCCTGTTTGACCGCGATCGGGCCGAAGGCGGCGCCGACGTCACCGATATCGGCGCTGGCGTTGTCTTTTTCGGCGGCGAACTTGGCGATTTCCTGGGCCGAGCTCATGTCGGTATCGATGTGCTTGAGGCCGTAGGTCTTGGCCAGGTCATCCCAGGTGCCTTTCCAGTTGGCCCAGTCATCGGGCATGCCGACGCTGTTGACGGCGCCTTCCGCTTTCGCGGCGGCTTCCAAGGTTTTCAAATCGGTATCAGCGGCCATGGCGGCGGTGCACATGGCAATGGTCGAGCCTAACAGTGATGCCAGGAAAAGCTGTTTCATCCGAAGCTCCTTTGGGCGTTTTCAACGCTGCGTTTTTTATCGACGTTTGCGGTGGTGTTGGTCTAGGTCAGCAATACCTGAGCCAATCTAGGCGTACTGGATGACAGTTTCATGTCGATGTCGTTTTTACATCCTCGATGTCGCTCACTTCAGACTCAGCGTAGACCATGCTCAAGTGCCCGCAGGCCCTGGACTTGGCCGATGTATTGCAGGGTGTGGAGCAGGGCGGTGGCACGGGTTGTCATCTGCCGGTCATCTGTAGTGCCTACGCTGGCAGGCAGCAGTGGAAGCCCGAATACAGCGCGGTTTATGCACCTGAACGGTGCTGGTCTAGTCCAGATAGGTAACGTTGATGCGTGATGAGGCAATCAAGGCGGTGACATCCATCGGCCTGGCGCTGCAAGAGCAGATCGACCATGGCCTTTTGGCGCCTGCGAGTAAATTGCCCGCCGAGCGCAAGCTTAGCGAGTTGTTTGGTACCACCCGCATTACCGTGCGGGAAGCCTTGTTACAACTGGAAGCCCAGGGCCAGATCTATCGTGAGGAGCGCCGTGGCTGGTTTGTCTCGCCGCCGCGGCTGGCCTACAACCTGATGCAACGCAGCCACTTTCACGCGATGGTCAGCGACCAGGGGCGGGTGGCGTCGACCGAAGTGATTTCTGCGCGCCTGCAACCGGCCTCTGCGGCCGTGTGTGCGTGGTTGCAGTTGCCGGCGTTGTCCAGCGTGATCCAGATTTGCCGGGGCCGACGCATTGATGGGCGTCTGGTGTTGTATGTGGAGCACTACCTGAACCCGCAATACTTCCCGGGGATCCTGGCGTGCGACCTGAACCAGTCAATGACCGAGCTGTACGCCCGCAAGTACGACCTGCATTACGGCCGCGTACGCTTCGAGATCGTACCAACCTCCTTGCCGGCGGAAGCCGCCGCCGCGTTGCGCGTGTCGGTCGGTAGCCCGGGCCTGCGGATTGCCCGGGTCAATTATGACCAGCATCAGCGGTTGATCGACTGCGACCTGGAGTTCTGGCGGCACGATGCGATCCATGTGGGCGTGGATGTGGTTTAACGGTAGTGAGCGGGCTTGCTAGGGTGCAAGTGCCTTGATCACTTGATCCACATTGCCTTCCAGCTCAGTCACCGGGTCCGCCCCGTCGACCTTCAATACCAGCAATTGCGCACCCCCTGCCGTCACGGCTGTTTGTACGGCTTCGCTCGGCTGACGGTGATGCAGTACCACCGCCACATCGTTGGCCTTCAAGTCGGCAGTGAGTTGCTGCAATGCCTCGGGTGTCCACTCTGCATCAGGCCGTGCATCGGTGTTGAGCACTTCCAGGTTCAGGCTGCTGACCAGGTAGCCGAAATGATCACTCAAGCTGGCCACGCTCAAGTTATCCGCCTTGGCCAATCTGGCCTCGCTGTCGGCGGTGAGCCTGAGCAGGCGCTGCTTGAGGGCGGCGAGGTTGGCGTCGATTGTCGGCTTGGCGGCCGGTGCCAGGCGGCTCAGGTCGGCAGACATCACGTCGGCCATGCGTCCCATATTGTTGCTCGATTGCCACGGCTGGCTGTTCAGGCCATCGGTAGCACCTGGCTGTAGGGCAATGCCTGGCAAACCGCCGTCCACCGGGCGTGCAGCGTCCACTTCGACGATACGGATATTGCTGCGTCGCGCCACGGGGTAGAGCGGATCATCCGCCCACAGTGAGCGCAAGCCGATAGCCGCGTCGGCGTCCTGTGCCAGGGCATTCAAAGCCTGCGCGCCGCGACCGGTGAAATACGCCACTTGTCGCGAGCCCGGCAGGTTGGCCGGGGCGGCTCGCTCGAGTTTCACGTCGGTACCTTTGAGCAGCACCTCGGCCAAACCGTAGGTGATCGGCAGTGAGGCCAGGACCTTGACCGGCGTGTGGGGTTGGGTCAGGGCGGCATGGCCGAGGCCCTGGTTGACCTTGAAGTGACTGGCGTCGAAACCGTCGACGGCGGCCGTTGCCGAGGTGCTCAGCAAACAAGCGATGGCCAGGGTCAGCGGGCGAAAGGCAGGGTGCATTATCCAAGATTCCCTTTGAGGCTGGGCACGGTGCCGCGCGCGATGGCGGCAAAGGCAAAGGCGATGCCGGCCGTCAGAATGATCGCGGCACCGGACGGGATGGGCAGGTCGAAGATGATCGGCAACAGGATGCCGCACAGGGTGCTCACCGTGGCGATCGCCACCGAGACCCAGAAGAACCCTTTGAGTGACTGGCTAAGCAGGCGCGCCGCTGCGGCCGGAATCACCAACAACGCGCCCACCAGGATCGCGCCGATGACCTTGACCGCCGCTACGGTGATCAGCGTGACCAGGATCACGAACAGATAATCCAGGGTCTTCACCGCCACCCCGCGTACCGCCGCCAGCTGCGGGTTGAAGCTGGCCAGCATGATGCGGTTGTACAACGGCAAGGCCAGGGCCATGACCAGTGCGCCGACGACTGCCAGCACCAGCAGATCATTGCCATTGACGGTCAGTACTGAGCCGAACAGTACGTTCTCCAGAATGTGCACGTTGATCTTGCCCGCCAGGATCAGCAGCAGGCTCGCACCCAACGCCAGCGACACCGAGAGAAACACCCCGATCAAGGTATCCGGCGCGAGGCCCGTGCGGTTGCGCAGGTAGTTGAGCAGGATGCCGAACAGCAGGCAGTAGCCGAACAGCGCGCCATAAGGGCCGGTGTAGGGCTCACCGAGCAGGATGCCCACGGCCACGCCGGTCAGCGCGGCGTGGCCGACGGCTTCGGAGAAAAACGCAAAGCGTTTGACCACCACCAGCGTGCCCAGGCCGCCCAGCACCGGGCCAATGAGCAAACCGGCGAGTAGCGCGTTGATCACAAAACCGTAGGCCAGTGCTTCCGGCAGATAGCCGGAAGAGGCCCAGCCCTGGACCATCAAGCGAAAGGCTTCATAACTCATTGCACCGGGCTCCGAGGGTGGGTGGAGAACAGGCTCAACAGGCGCTCCGGGGTCAGCGCCTCCTTGGGCGTGGCATCAAACAGCACCCGACGGTTGAGGCCGGTGACGCGGTCGGCCAGGCGGCTCACGGCTTGCAGGTCATGTTCGATCCATAACACGGTGAGGCCGCTCAGGCGCCAGTCGTTGAGCAGGCGTTCGAACACCTGGATACCGGCTTCGTCAAGGGCCGACATCGGCTCATCCAGCACCAGCAATTGCGGTGCCGGGATCAGCCCCTGGGCCAGCAGTACCCGTTGGCGCTCACCACCGGAGAGTGCGCCCATGCGTCGTTTGCGTTTGTCCTGCATGCCCACCCGCTCCAGCGCTTCGCCTATCGCGCCGGCGTAATACCTGGACAGGCCGAGAAATGCCGGGCGCCGCTGGCACATGGCAGCCATGAAATCATCGACGGTCATCGGCAAGCCCCGGTCGAACTCCAGGGCCTGGGGCACATAGCCGATGGTGCCGGGCGTGTTCGGCCAGTGCAGGCGCAATTGGCCCTGGTGCGGGGTTTGCCCCAGCAGTGTCTTGATCAACGAACTTTTGCCACCGCCGTTGGGGCCGACCAACGCATGAATGCTGCCGGGCTGGACCTGGAAGCTCACGCCGTCAAGTATCGTCGTGCGGCCCAGGGTCAACGACACCTTGTCGAGGTCGAGGGTCGGGCCGATGCTGGCCACTTTCAGAGGTTGCGCTGCCGTCATGCGCCTGACTCCTGAATGGCGCGCACCACGGTATCGAGGTTGCGGGTCATTTCCACTTCGTACTTTTCAGGCGTGTAGTCGCCATAGGAGATATGCGACAGCGGGTACAGCTTGACCCCGGACTCGCGCTGGATGGTCTCGACGTAGGTGGACGGGAAATCCATCTCCGAGAAGATCACTTTCACGTCCAGGGCGCGCAGTTCGTCGATGGTTTTTTTCAACTGGCTGGGACTGGGCTCGATGCCGTGGGCCGGTTCGACCACGGCGGTGACCTCCAGGCCGAATTCGCGCAGCAGGTAGTCATAGGCCGCGTGCACCGTAGCTACGCGCAGGTCCGGGTTGGGCGCGCGGGTCAGCTTGGCCAGGGCGTCGGCGCGCATCTGGCGCAGGCGTTTGCCGTAGGCACGGGCGTTCTGGGTGTAGGTCTTGGCGTTGTCCGGGTCGAGTTTGCCCAGTTCGCGGGCGATGTTGTTGACCTGGGCAATCGAGGCGCTGATGGACAAGAAGGTGTGCGGGTTGACCACCTTGCCGGCGCCACGGGCCGCGTTACCGGTGGCGGCCAGCAACGGCACGTTGGCGTTGGCCTCGATCACCGGGATGTCCGGGCGCTCGCTGGTGGCGATCATGCGGTCGGCAAAATCGTCATGGCCGACGCCGTTGAGCACGATCACGTCCAGGGTGCCGATGCGCTTGATGTCTTCGGCGCGTGGCTCGTAGGCGTGGGGGTTGAAACCGGCCGGGATCAATGGCACCACGTCGGCCTTGTCGCCGACGATGTTGGTCACGTAGCTGTAATAAGGGTGCAGGGTGATCCCGATGCGCAGGCGTTTAGCCGCTTCGGCGTTGGCGAGCGGGGCGAGCATCAGGCTGCAGAGGCCAACCAGCAACAGGCGTAACAGGGGCGATGAAATAGACATGGGTAATCGGTCTTCTCGTTCAGTGACGGTGCTGGCGGGTCACGCCGGCATCGAATTGCGTGACCACCTGCTGCCAACCGGCGGCAATCAGGGCCGGGTCGGTGAGGTCGGAAGGGGCGGCGAGATCGGCTCGGCGGTTGATCCACACATCCGGTTCGGAACCGTGCACACGCATCAGCAATGAGCCGCTGGTGCCGGGCACCTGGCTCAAGCCCAGGTAGGCGGCCGGCTCAAGCAATTGCCAGTGATGGCCGCCCCGGCTGACTGAGCTGGCGTCCCGGGCGAATGGCGCAAAACCTTCTTCGGCCAGTTGTTCGGGCGTCGGCAGGGCGTTCTGCTCTTGTTGCAGCAGCTGTATTTCATCAAGGGTGACCCGCAGGTCGGCGTAGATGCCTTGTTCGGCGGGGCTCAGGTCACGACGGGCATCCAACTGATGGCTGGGCACCGCGGCTACCTCCTGGGTCTGGCCATGCAGGGACACCACGCTGCCGGCCACTGCCAGGATGATCAGGCACAGCAGCAACACGTAGAGGGTTTCGTGGCCGGCCCCGGCGGGGCGTACAACCTGTGTGGTACTCATTGTGGCT
Organism: Pseudomonas sp. R19M; assembly: GCF_050312585.1. NCBI lineage: Bacteria > Pseudomonadati > Pseudomonadota > Gammaproteobacteria > Pseudomonadales > Pseudomonadaceae > Pseudomonas > Pseudomonas sp. R19M. Next base: position 17,020 of record NZ_JBNPJV010000001.1, on the reverse strand, counting down.
GGATGTCCGCTTGGTCGATTTCGACGACGTGGCCGGGGCCTGCGTCAAACAGCACGTAGAATTCGGCGGAAGGCTTCTTGAAGGTCAGGGTCGAGTCCTGGCCGAGCTTGCCGGGCAGCAGGATGGTTTCGTCGTAGCCGATCACATCCAGGGTTACGCCCGGCGCGCCGCTGCCGTCGGAAAAACCACCCGTGCACTGGATCTGCTCGCCGGGGATTTCCTTGCATTCGCACATCGGGTTGTGGGCCAGCGCCACACTACTGAAACCGGCGCAAAGCAATAGCACTGCGCGGGATAAGCGCATCAACATCATGGTTTGACTCCTTGCTTGTTCAGCCAGGCAATGGTGGCAGGCGAGGCCTGGCTCAGCGGGATGGAACCCTGGTGCATGCTGCCGTCCCAGCCTTCCATGGTGACCCACAGTTCGGCATCGGCGGGCGTGCGTTCCGGCACCGGCAACAGCGCGCCCATGCGGTACGGCGTACCGAAGAAGATCACCCCGGCGGCCCGGAGGCTGCGCGGTTTGCCGATGCGCAGGTAGGTGGCCTTGACCTGTTCGGTGCATGTGGCGCACAGGGCTGCGTTGAAGAATTTCATCGGGCCGGCCGGGTCCGGGCGTGGGCCTTCGTTGCGAAATTCGGCGAGGGTCAGGCTCCAGGGGCCAACCTGCACTTCCCCGGCCACTCGCTCGCCGATACCTGCGTCTCCACGAAACAGGGCCGCCTCGGAAAAGTAGCGAGGCATGAACCCCAGCGGTATCAGGATCAGCAGCACATTGAGATAGAAGCGCCACTTCAGCCAGAAGGCCCGCAGTGGCGAAGGGGCAGCCGCGACGACTTTGCTCATCAGTGACCCTCCGTGGTTTCAGCTTGCAGCACCGGGATAGGCGCCGATTGCCGTGGGGCCTTGGCTTCGCGCTTGAGTGCATGGAGCGTGGCCAGGGCGGTGCGTTTGGTCCAGATCAGCAGGCCGCTCAAGACCATCATGCTCAGCACCAGGCCGAAGAACGCCCAGATCAGTTTGATCCACAGGCCGCCGAAGTCGCCGGTGTGCAGCGGGCGCATGGACTCGGTGACGAACTCCAGCGGGGTACGGTCGGACAGCAGGTGCGAGACGCCGATTTCACCGTTGTACGGGTTCAGTTGCGCGGTCTGGAACATCAACGGGTACCAGCCGCGCCCGCCGATCTGCAGATGGCTATAGGCATTGCCCGGCAGGAACACGAAGGTGGCGTCCAGCCCCGGGATGCGTTCGCCGGCAATCTTGATCGCGTCGTCCAGGGCGATCCTCGGTGCCGGCACGCCGGGGGCCGACAGCGGCACTTTCTCCCGGGCGATCACCGGCACGATGGGTTCGCTGGAGATGGAAATCTGGTTGTCGCCCAGGATCGCCTGGATCAGGAACCAGGTGCCGGTGATGGAAATGACCGCGATGAACCAGATCGACCAGATCCCGCTCAGGCGGTGGAAATCGCCCCAGAAGATCCGGGCGCCGTGGCGGATGCGCAGGGTCGGCCTGAAAAAGCCCTTCCAGAAACGCTTGTACACCACCAGCCCGGTGACCAGCGAGGCCAGCAACGGCAGGCCGAGCAGCGACACCAGGTACCAGCCCCAGCTGTAGCCATTGGTGAACGGCACCAGCCACCAGCCGTGCAGGGCACGGGTGAACTGCTTGAAGTCGAACGCCGGGCTGGTGCCCTGGATCGCCCCGGAGTACGGGTTGACGTAGGCCTCTACCGAGCGCCCGTCGGGGTAGGTGAGATCGACGCTCAGGGCGAAGTGCGATTCATCCGGGCGGATGATCGATTGCACGATGACTTGGGGTTCGGCTTGTTTGATCGCGGCGATCACCTGGTCGAAGCTCAGCAGTGGTGCATCCTCCGACGGTTTGCTCGCACGGATATCCGGGTTGGCGAGCCAGACGATTTCCTGGCTGACCACTGCCAGGGTGCCGGTGACGCAGACGATCAGTACAAAGAACCAGATGGGCAATGCCAGCCAGCTGTGGACGAGAAACCAGAGTTTTGAGCGCGACTTCTTCGACATGTGAATGCGGGTCTTGATCGGAGCGGGCGATGGAGGCCCGGAAAAGGCCGGTCGTAGCTTTTGCTGACGCGACGGGCTGTATCTAAGTTAAGACGAATGAGAGTGGGAAATCCCTAAGCGGAAAATGAAAGAAAATGTTTCTGGTTCAAATCGCTTGTGTATTTCAAGGCCGAATCGAACACGAAACATGTTCCCAGCTATCACCCGGCTGCCATTGATGGCGCCGGGGCGCTGCGTAGGATGGGCGCACACCGTTGAGTGAGCCCCAGGAAAAATGACTGCCAGAACCCTCTACGACAAACACATCGATGCCCATACCGTGTGTGCCCTGGATGATCAGGGCCATGTCCTGCTGTATATCGACCGCCAGGTGATCAACGAATACACCAGCCCCCAGGCGTTCAGCGGCTTGCGCGAGGCCGGGCGCAACGTATGGCGCCCAGGCACGGCACTGGCAGTGGTCGACCATGTGAACCCGACCACGCCCCAGCGCATCGCGGCGATGCCGGATGCGGGCGGCGCCCGGCAAGTCTCTTACCTGGCGCAAAACTGCCGGGACTTCGGCATCGAGTTGCTGGATATCCTCGACAAGCGTCAGGGTATCGAACACGTCATTGCGCCGGAGCAGGGCTTCATCCTGCCGGGCATGGTGATTGCCGCCGGCGACAGCCACACCACCACCTATGGCGCGCTGGGCGCGTTCGGCTTCGGGATCGGCACCTCGGAAATCGAGCACCTGCTGGCCTCGCAGACGCTGGTTTATAAACGCCTGAAAAGCCTGCGCGTCACCGTCGATGGTGCGTTAGCCAGCGGCCTGACTTCCAAGGACGTGATCATGGCGCTGATCGGCCAGATCGGCGCATCCGGCGCTACCGGTTATGCCATCGAGTTCCGCGGCTCCACGATTGATGCCTTGAGCGTCGAAGCGCGCATGACCATCTGCAACATGGCGGTGGAGGCGGGGGCGCGTGGCGCGTTCATGGCGCCGGATGAAAAAGTCTTCGCCTATCTCAAAGACAAGCCTCGCGCGCCGAAGGGCGAATTATGGGAGCAGGCCCTGGTGAGCTGGCGCCAACTGCATTCGGACGCCGACGCGGTGTTTGATCAGGAAGTGCACTTGGATGCCGGCGCGCTGGAGCCCATGGTCACCTGGGGCACCAGCCCCGACCAGGCCGCGCCCATCGGTGCGCGCGTACCCGACCCGCAAGACGTCGACGACCCGATCCTGCGCCAGGACATGCACCGCGCCCTCAACTACATGGGCCTGCAAGCCGGTATGCCGTTGAGCGATATCGTGATCAGCCATGCGTTTATCGGCTCCTGCACCAACGCCCGTATTGAAGACCTGCGCGACGCTGCCAGCGTGGTGCGCGGTAAACATGTGGCCGCGCACGTGCGGGCGATGATCGTGCCTGGTTCTACCGAGGTCCGCGACCAGGCCGAGGCCGAAGGGCTGGCGGCGATCTTTATCGCGGCAGGTTTCGAGTGGCGTCAGTCGGGCTGCTCAATGTGCCTGGCCATGAATGACGACGTGCTGGCCCCCGGTGACCGCTGCGCCTCCAGCACCAACCGCAACTTCGAAGGCCGCCAGGGGGCCGGTGCACGCACCCATCTGATGAGCCCGGCGATGGTCGCCGCCGCCGCGATCACCGGCCGCCTTACCGATATACGTGACTTTGGAGACCGCCTATGAGCCTGCAACCCTTTACCTTGGTCACCGGCAAGGCCGCGCCCATGCTGGCGGCCAATATCGACACGGATGTGATCATGCCCAAGCAGTTTCTCAAGGGCATTGACCGCAGCGGCCTGGACCGTGGGCTGTTTTTCGATTTGCGCTTTCTGGCGTCCGGCGAACCCAACCCCGCGTTTGTGCTCAACCAACCGGCCTGGCAGGGTGCGAGTTTCATGGTCGTAGGGCCGAACTTCGGCTGTGGTTCCAGCCGTGAGCACGCCGTATGGGGCCTCAAGCAGATGGGCATTCGTGCGCTCATCGGCAGCAGCTTTGCCGGGATTTTCTATGACAACTGCCAACGCAACGGGGTGTTGCTGATTACCCTGGAGGACGCGGTACTGCACGAGCTCGGGCAAACCGTCAGCCAGCCCGACCAGACGCAGATCAGCATCAACCTGCAAACCCAACAGATCGGCCTGGCGGACGGCCAGGTGATCCCGTTCCAGATCGACACCCTGCGCAAGAACGCGCTGCTACTAGGGCTGGATGCAATCGGCAGTACGTTGCAGCGCAGTGATGAGATCCAGGCGTTCGAACGTCGGCACCTCGCGGCCAACCCCTGGCTCAGCTGACCGGTCGCAGTTCAAGTGGTGGAAGGGTTTACAGGGCTGGAGTAGGGCTAAATAGACAGCCCTTTGAAATGCTCCTGTAAAAACTCCACGCATGCCCTTAGCTTTCCGGAGTGCGCCAACCGTGTCGGGTACACCGCCCACACGTTGGCGCTTTGGGTGTAGCCGTGCAGCACCTGCACCAGCTTGCCTTGCTCCAGCAACGGCTTCACATCCCACATCGAGCGCAGCAGCACCCCGCGTCCATCCAATGCCCACTGCATCACGATTTCGCCGTTGTTGGAGGACAGCGGCCCGCGCACGCGCACGCTTTCCTGGCTGCCGTCGCGCTCCAGGTTCCAGAGACCGAACGGGTTGTCGCGTTCCTTGAGGACCAGGCAGTCGTGTTGCTCCAGCTCACTCAAGTGTTGCGGCGTACCTCGGCGTTTCAAGTACGCGGGTGCGGCGCAGAGTATGCGGCGGTTGCTGACCAGCCGCCGGCCGATGTGCTGGCCGGGAATGTCATCGCCGACACGGATCTCCAGGTCGAAGCCTTCGCTGACGATATCCACCACGCGGTCGAACACGTCCAGGCGCACCTCCAGGTCAGGATACTGCTCGGCCAGCAACGACAGGGCGGGGGCCACATGGTTGCGACCAAAGCCGAAACTGCTGCACAAGTGCAGGTGGCCTCTGGGGCTGTCATGGGCGTCCGAAAGCTCGTCGGACAGTTGCTGGAAGTCTTCGAGAATACGCACGGCCCAGCGTTGCACCCGCTCACCGTCCTCGGTCAGCGCGATGCGGCGGCTGGTGCGGTGCATCAGGCGGGTGGCGAGGGTGGTCTCGAGGATCTGGATGCGCTTGCTGACATACGCCGGCGACAACCCCAGCTCATCGGCGGCGGCGGCAAAGCCGGCCTTGCGGATCACGGTCAGGAACACCCGCAGGTCTTCGGGTAGGGGCACGGTATCTTTCTTATGAGTCATCAGAAACAGACCTGGCGGCATGAGCCGCCAGAATAGCACCGCTTACTCAGCGGAGATTTTTGCCTGTGCCACAGCTCGCGCATGGCGACCCTGCTTGAGGGCAATCGGCGCCATCTTCTCGCGATCCAGCTCACCTTCCCAGGCCGCCACCACCAAGGCGGCGACTGCGTTGCCGATGATATTGGTCAGCGAACGGCATTCGGCCATGAAGCGGTCGACGCCGAGGATCAGCACCATCGCCGCCACGGGGACGGTCGGCACCACCGCCAGGCTTGCCGCCAGTGCCACAAAGCCTGCGCCCACCACCGCACCTGCGCCCTTGGACGTCAGCATGGCGACCGCGAGCAGGGTCAACTGTTGTTCCAGCGGCAGGTGAATGTTGGTGGCCTGCGCCAGAAACAGCACGGCCAGGGTCATATAGATGTTGGTACCGTCCAGGTTGAAGGTGTAGCCGGTCGGCACCACGATACCCACCACGCCCTTGGACGCGCCAAGGCTTTCGAGCTTTTGGATCAGTTGCGGCAGTGCCGACTCCGAAGAGCTGGTCCCCAGCACGATCAGCAATTCCGACTTGATATAGCCCAACAGTTTGAAAATGCTGAACCCGGCATAGCGGGCGATGCTGCCCAGCACCACGGCCACGAAGAAAAACGCGGTGACATAGAACGTGCCCACCAGCTTCAGCAGCGGCAGCAGCGAACCCACGCCGTATTTGCCGATGGTAAAGGCAATCGCGCCGAAGGCACCGATAGGCGCGACGCGGCTGATGATCCCCACGATGCGGAAAAACACTTCGCTGGCCTGATTGATCACGCCAACCAGGGGCCGGGCCTTTTCGCCGACCATCACCAGGCCGATGCCGAACAGCACCGAAACGAACAGCACGGGCAGGATTTCCCCTTTGGAGAACGCGTCGAAGAACGTCGTTGGGATCACCTGCAGCAGAAAGCCGGTGATGCCTTCGCCATGTTCAGCCTGGCCGACAAACCCTGCGATCGCCGAGCTGTCGAGGGTTTTGACATCAATGTTGAAGCCCTCGCCTGGGTGCAACAGGTGCGCGGCCAGGATACCGATCAACAGGGCGACGGTGGACACGAGCTCGAAGTACAGCAACGCCTTGCCACCGACCCGGCCCACTTGCTTCACGTCGTGCATGCTAGTGATGCCACTGACCACGGTGCAGAAGATGATCGGGCCGATGATCATCTTGATCAGCTTGATAAACCCGTCGCCCAGCGGCTTGAGGTCGATACCGATCTGCGGCCGTACATGGCCGATCAGCACGCCCAGCGCGATAGCGATGAGCACTTGCACATACAGGGTTCCCAGCAGTTTTCTGATTGTCATTGTTGTTATCTCGCGGGTCTTTTTTGAGGCAAGCAGACCCCGTCGCCGGCGTTTGCGCGCCGGCGGGGGGAAGCGGATCAGGGCTTCAGCGAAGGAAGGTCAGGACTTCGTCCAGTAACAATTCAGGCACTTCCTCGGCAAGGTAATGCCCAGCTGGCAGCGCCTTGCCGCGCACATCGGTGGCGACTTGCTGCCACTCCTTGAGTGGCTCGAAACAGCGGCCGACTGTGCCTTCGGCGCCCCACAGCACCAGCAACGGCAGGTTCAGCTGGTTGCCGGCGTCGATGTCGGCCTGGTCGTGCGCAAGGTCGATACCGGCAGAGGCGCGGTAGTCCTCGCAGATACCGGTGGCACTGCCTGGTAGGCTCAGGCAGCGCAGGTATTCGGCGAAGGCTGCATCGGTGAAAGGTTTGAGCCCGGCGCTGCGGCTGCCCATCACACTGCGCAGGTACAGTTCGGGGTTGCTCTCGATCAGCGCCTCGGGCAGCGGCGCCGGGCGGATCAGGAAGAACCAGTGCCAGTAGGCACGGGCAAAGGCTTCATCGGTTTGTGCATACATCGACAGGGTCGGCGCGATATCCAGCAGCACCATGCGCTGCACGCTCCGGGGATGGTCCAGCGCCAGGCGATGGGCGACGCGCGCGCCACGGTCGTGGGCCAATACCGAAAAGGCGTCGAAGCCCAGGGCCCGCATCAGCTCGACGCTGTCCCGGGCCATTTCCCGTTTCGAATAGTTCGTGTGCAGCGCATTGGCCGGCGGTTTGCTGCTGTCACCATAACCGCGCAGGTCGGCGGCCACTACGGTGAAGTGCGCGGCCAGTTGTTCGGCGACTTTGTGCCAGATGACGTGGGTTTGCGGGTGCCCGTGCAGCAGGAGCAGGCCGGGACCGCTACCGCCTTTGCGGTAACTGATGCTGACGCCGTTGACGTGGCACTGGTCTTTTTGGAATCCGGCGAACATGGAATGACTCCTTGTGATGATTGCCTGCATCCTGGAATCACACGGCGCTCGGGGCAAGGAGGAAAGCGTGGAGGGGTTGTTCATGAAGTGTGATGCAGGAGCGAGCACGCTCGCTCCTGCAGGCTCAGCCTTGCTTGAACATCGCTTCGGCGCGTTGGCGGATCTGCGCTTCGGTCAGGTCTTCTTTGTGAGTGGCCAGAAACCAGACATGCCCGAACGGGTCTCTCAGCGTGCCGGTACGATCGCCATAAAACTGGTCTTTGGGGTCGGAGACGGCAATACCACCCGCGGCGATAGCTTGTTTGTACTGCGCGTCGACATCGGCCACATATAAATGCAGGCCGACGCTGGTGTGGCCGTCGCGCGGGCTGCCGAACGGACTTTCATCGCAAGGCGAGCCAAGCATGATGGGCGAATCGCCTATGCGCAGTTCAGCATGGCCCACTCTGCCATCGGGCATATCCAGGCGCATGACTTGGGTGGCGTTGAATGCCTTCTTGTAAAACTCAATGGCTTCGGCGGCTTGTTCGACGCCCAAGTAGGGCGTGAGGCTGTGGAAACCCTCGGGAATCGGTTTAACGCTCATTTCGTTCTCCTTTGGTGGGGGGCAGGGAGGTACGACTTTTTCACTATAGGCCACGCCGACCGTGGCCTGCGAGCAACCGACGAGATGCTGGGCTGGCGAGTGTGAGCGGTCGATTACACGCTCCCGGCTAAGGGCTAGGCTCCAGCAATTGGGCGCCTGGGCCGCACTCACCGAGCTTGTCGCCCTGATTACGCAGCGGGCATGCCTCCAGCGACAGACACCCGCAGCCGATACAGCCGCTGAGTTTGTCCCGCAGCAACGTCAGCCTGTTGATGCGCTCATCCAGGTCTTCCCGCCACAGCGCCGACAAGCGTTGCCAATCCTGCGCCGTGGGCGTGCGTCCATCAGGCAAGGTTTGCAGGGCTTGGCCAATCGTCGCCAGCGGAATGCCCAGGCGTTGGGCGATCTTGATCACCACCACCCGCCGCAGCACATCCCGGGGGTAGCGCCGTTGGTTACCGGCATTGCGGTTGCTCTTGATCAGCCCCTTGCTCTCGTAGAAGTGCAAGGCCGTGACGGCCACGCCACTGCGGGCGGCCAGCTGGCCGACGGTGAGTTCCTTGTTGAGCATGAAAATCTCCGAATTCGCGCTTGACCTTGACTTAACTAGAGGTTTTACCCTGCACGGCATCGAATCGCAAGATTCTGCTTACAAAGGAAGGGGAGTGTTCATGCAGGTATCAGAGAAAAATCGCAGCTTCACTCAGTTGATCGAGTTCCAGATCGAGCCCCAGCAACAATTTGCCTTGGTGGCGGCCTTGTCTACCCAGAGCGAGCGTCTGGCCCAGCGCCATGCCGGCTTTATCAATGCGAGTGTGCAAGTCAGCGACGATGGCCGGCGAGTGCTCAATTACCTGCAATGGCGCTCGCGTGAGGATGGCGAGGCGGCGTTCAAATGCTTCGAGCACGGCGAAGAAGATTTCTGGACGTTGATCCGCGCCCATCAGGCCACGGCGGTGACCTTCGGTTCGTTTCAGGTGCTGCGCAGCTTCGAGCGCAGCCATGACAACGCTCTGCACTGCCGTTTAAATGGATAAATGCAGCATCCGCTCGCCCTGCACGGTTTCCCCCGGGCGGCGTTTGTTCACTGCCAGTTCGCCGATCTTGATCAGGCGTGTGCGCGTGACATTGCGGCTCAGGCCCAGCAGATTGGCGGTGTGCACCTGGTTGTAATGGCTGAAGCGGTAGGCGGCGCGCAGCAGTGCGTCTTCGACCTTTTCATGCAGCGCGCCGGCCTGTTCCTCGAAGAGTTTTTGGAAGGCGCGCTCCAATAGCGCCTGGGCACTGTTGTCGGTGGCCTGCTGGCTATCGTCCTGGCGCTCGATGCGCAGGTTCGACAGGCGCAAATCGTCACGTTCGATCACGCCGTTACGGCAGATCAACAGCGTGTGGTGTATGACGTTTTCCAGTTCGCGAATATTGCCCGGCCAGCTGTAGCTCTTGAGTTTGTGCTCGGCCTCGCGGCTGATGGTGATCGGGCCGTAGCCCAGGCGCTGGCTGTAGGTTTCGATAAAATGCCGGGTCAGCGCCAGGATATCGCCGGGGCGCTCGCGCAACGGGCTGAGTTCCAGGCTGACCACACCGAGACGGTAGTACAGGTCTTCTCGGAAATGCCCGGCATTGATGGCCTTTTCCAGTTGCACATTGGTCGCGGCGAGCACGCGTACATCAATTGGAATGCTCTTGCGCGAGCCCAGGCGCACGACTTCGCGTTCTTGCAGGACGCGCAACAGCTTGACCTGGATCGCCATGGGCAAGTCGCCGATTTCATCGAGGAACAAGGTGCCGCCATCGGCCTCTTCGAACCAGCCGGCCTTGGCGCTGAGGGCGCCGGTAAACGCGCCTTTTTCATGGCCGAACAGTTCGGCTTCCACCAGGGATTCGGAGAACGCCCCGCAATTCACCGCCACGAACGGCCGGTTACGCCGCGCACTGAGGTTATGGATATGCCGCGCCACCAGCTCTTTACCGGTGCCGGTCTCGCCGATGATCAGTACGCTGGCTTCACTGGGAGCCACTTGCCTGATGTGATCGAGCAGCGCCTGTGACTTGGGGTCTTCGAAGACCTGGGCCGTGGCGCGGATCGAGGTCGCGAGGGCGGGTGAGGGCGGTAAGGTCAGAAGCTGCATGGGCACCTCTCTCAGGAATAGAACGTCGGAATCGGCAGGGACTGATTCAAAGCCCAGTCCCCCAGTTCGTGGAGCTTGTAGTCCACCGGGTCGTGCAGGGATTGTGTGCGCAGGTTGCGCCAGTGGCGGTCCAGGCGCAGCGAGGCGTGGGTTGACCGCGCGCCGGTGACTTCGAACAGGCGGCTGCACAGGTCCAGGCCCTGGCGAGTGGCGGCGACCTTGGCGGTGGCAATCGCAATCGCCAATTGCCCGCGCTCGTGTTCGCTCAGATGGGGCCCCTTGGCCCAGGCTTGGTCGAGCAACCCGGCAGCGCGCTCCACCAGCAGGCGTATACCTTCCAGGGCCACCCAGAAGTCGCCGTAGTGATGCAGCACGTAAGGATCCTGGCGCACGTCGTCGGCCGTGGATTTATGCCACGAGCGGGTTTCGGTGAGGGTGTAATGACGGGCTTCTGCAAAGGCACCTTCGGCAATGCCCAGGAACATATGGGTGAAGGTCAACTGGGCGATCAACGGGCGCAGGCAGGCGAAGGGGGTGCTCAGTGGCCCAGGGTCGAGCAGCAGCTCCGACTCTTCGACGCGCACCCGCTCGAAGCTCACGCTGCCGCTGTCGGTTTGACGCTGGCCGATATTGTTCCAGTCATTATGCAAAGTGATGCCGCTGCGTCCGCTGGGGATGGCGGCAATCAGCAGCTTGCCTCCGGCGCTTTCATCCACCGCCGAGGCAATCAGCATTTCAGAGTCGCTGGCACCAGAGCAGAAACTTTTCTTGCCGGAAAATTCGCGCCAGCCGCCGAAATTCTTGACCAGCGTGCGGGTGTCCAAGGGGTTGAGGGCATTGCCCCAGAACCAGCTTTTGCGCGCAGTCTGTTCAAACCAGGGTTGCCATTGCTCGGGACGGGCAAACAGGCGCACGGTGGCGAGCATTAAATGATGAAAGCCGAAGACATGGGCGATGGAACTGTCGACCTTGGCGAATTCGCGTACGACCTCCAGGGTTTCACTCCAGCGTGCGCCGAGGCCACCGTACTGGGTGGGAATGCTTAGCGCGAGCAAGCCGCTCTGACGCAAAGCGTCACGTTCGGTCTTGGGCGTGCCACCGCGTTCGTCACGCTCAACGGCGGTGAGGGCGAATTCGGCGGCCAGCAACTGTGCGGTCTGCAAGGGGGAGGGCAGGACACTTTGGGAGTTGGCTGTCACACGGTATTCCTCAAATGAAACTGTTGTTTGCCGGATGTTTCGTTAAACGGCTGTTGTTTGGGCAACAGTTGCGTGGCGAACAGTGTGGTGACGCCCGGAGCCATTTATAGAGGGTCTTTGTTATTCCGTAAATGAACGTATTTCCATATTTATAGATCTAAATAGAATATTTCGTGGCGGCTATCGAAGGTGTCTGAATAGCTGATAGCGACTATCGAGGGAGGTGATTTTTAACCGTGCGAGGGCGGGAGTAGCCTGTGCTCATCGACTTGAAACCTCTTCCCAGGACCTTCGCCATGAACCGTTTTCTCGCTGTTTGCTTGTTGATTGTCAGCTCCGTGCTCACCGGATGCGCAACCCACCCTTCGCCCGAGCTACGCCCCTACACCGCCGAAGAAACCAAGGAATTGGCCTTGGAAGCACTGAGCCGTCGCGGCCTGTCGTTTGACGAATATCAACAGCAACGGGCCGCGCTGACTGCCCAGCCACAGAAGCCCTTTGGCTTTGATCGCCAGGGCGAAATGAACGCCGAGCGCAGCGTGACGTTGCAAGGTCGTCCCAGTTGAGCCCGCGCTCAATGGCGAAAAGCCCGAGGTTCCCACAAGGAATCTCGGGCTTTTTGTTTTCCATGACGTCACTTGCGCCTGTTAAGCTGGATTTCAGGAGCGTTCCTACGCACATTTGCCTACAGTGATCTTCTTTCAATGGCATACGATCGGTTAAACCTGACGACCTCTGTTCCCATCGATGCCCCTGAGACGTTGTTCTCGGGAATACGCTCTGCGAGTCTTTAACGTCATGAATAAACGTCCGTTGTATTTCGACTACGCCGCCACCACGCCGGTGGATGAGCGGGTCATCCAGGTGATGGTCGAGTGCCTGGGCTTCCATGCCAATTTCGGCAACCCGGCGTCCAGTTCCCATGCGTTCGGGCAGGCGGCCCGGCAAACGGTTGAACAGGCGCGTCGCCAAGTGGCCGATCTGGTCGGTGCCGGTCCTGAGCAGATCGTCTGGACCTCCGGCGCCACCGAATCCAACAACCTCGCGATCAAGGGCGTCGCCCAGGCACGCGGCGTGGCGGGTGGGCATATCATCACCAGCCAGATCGAGCACAAGGCCACGCTGGATACCGCACGGCAGTTGCAGGAAGCCGGGGTGGCCGTGACCTACCTGGTGCCGGACGCCGAAGGTTTGATCAGCGCCGATGCAGTGAGTGAAGCGTTGCGCGAGGACACCTTCCTGGTATCGCTGATGCTGGTGAACAATGAGCTGGGCACCTTGAACGACATCCCTGCCATTGGCGCGTGCGTGCGTGAACACGGCGCGCTGTTGCATGTGGATGCGGCGCAGGGGGCCGGCAAGGTCGCCATCGACCTAGCTGAATGGCCGGTAGACCTGATGTCGTTTTCGGCGCACAAGCTGTACGGCCCCAAGGGCATCGGCGCGCTGTATGTCGGCCCGCGTGCGCAGCAGAAAGTGTTGGCGCAGATTCACGGCGGTGGTCACGAGGGCGGCTTGCGCTCCGGCACCCTGGCGACCCACCAGATTGCGGGGATGGGGGCGGCGTTCGCCTTGGCTGCGCAGTCCTTTGTCGAAGAGAAAGCGATGATTGCCGCGTTGCGTCAGCGTCTGCTCGACCAATTGGAACCGATTGCCGGCGTGCGCCTCAATGGCAGCCCGACGCAGCGCATTCCCCATACACTCAGCCTGACCTTTGCTGAAGGGGAGTTCAACTCGAGCGCATTGAGCGCAGGCATTGCCTTTTCGGCGACCTCGGCCTGCAATTCGGCCAGCAATGCGCCGTCTCATGTGCTTCTGGCCCTGGGCCATGATGCTCGCAGCGCCGCACGTACCATCCGCCTGAGCCTGGGTCGGTTCACCACCGAGCAGGATATCGATGCGGCCGTGCAACTGATCAAGGCCGCCCTGGCCAGTGCACCCGCGTTTTGGGCCGTTTGATTCACATAACAATTATGAGTGGTTAGCAGGAGACACAATGAGTACGCAGCCTTTGACCCATGGAACGGTTCCCCAGCGCCTGGCGCATACCCGCGAACTGATGAGCCGCGAGGGCATTCATGCCTTGCTGGTGCCGTCGGCTGACCCGCACCTGTCCGAATACTTGCCGGGTTACTGGCAAGGACGCCAATGGTTGTCCGGTTTCCATGGCTCTGTGGGAACGTTGATTGTCACGGCGGATTTTGCCGGGGTGTGGGCCGACAGCCGTTATTGGGAGCAAGCGACCAAGGAGCTCAAGGGCAGCGGCATTGAACTGGTGAAGTTGCAGCCAGGCCAACCCGGCCCATTGGAATGGCTGGCCGAGCAAACCCCGGAAGGCGGTGTGGTGGCGGTGGATGGCGCGGTCATGGCGGTGGCCTCGGCGCGTACCCTGAGCGCCAAGCTGGCAGAACGTGGAGCGCGGCTGCGTACGGACATCGACCTTCTGAACGAGGTCTGGAAAGACCGTCCGGCACTGCCGAACCAGCCGGTCTACCCGCACCTGCCGCCGCAAGCCACCGTCAGCCGTGGCGAAAAACTCGCGGCACTTCGCGCCAGCTTGAAAGAGAAGGGCGCCGACTGGCATTTCATCGCCACCCTGGATGACATCGCCTGGTTGTTCAACCTGCGCGGCGGCGATGTGTCGTTCAACCCGGTGTTTGTATCCTTTGCCTTGATCAGCCAGGCGCAGGCCACATTGTTTGTGGCCCTGAACAAAGTGGATGACGAACTGCGCGCGGTATTGGCGCAGGATGGCGTGACGTTGCGTGACTACAGCGAAGTCGCACAAGCACTGCGTGACGTGCCAGCGGGGGCAAGCCTGCACATTGATCCGGCGCGCGTGACCGCCGGTTTGCTGGAGAACCTCGATGCCGGCGTCAAGCTGGTTGAGGGGCTGAACCCGACCACCTTGGCCAAGTCCCGCAAGAGCCTGGCCGACGCGGAGCATATCCGCCGGGCCATGGAACAGGATGGTGCGGCACTGTGCGAATTCTTCGCCTGGCTGGACAGTGCACTGGGTCGCGAACGCATTACCGAACTGACCATTGACGAACACCTGACCGCTGCGCGTACCCGCCGTCCCGATTACGTATCGCTGAGTTTCAACACTATCGCGGCGTTCAACGCCAACGGTGCCATGCCCCATTACCACGCGACCGAAGAAGAGCATGCGGTGATTGAAGGTGACGGCCTGCTACTGATCGATTCGGGCGGCCAGTATCTGGGTGGCACCACGGACATCACACGGATGGTGCCGATCGGTACGCCGAGTGACGAGCAGAAACGCGATTGCACGCGTGTGCTCAAGGGGGTGATCGCCTTGTCCCGGGCGCATTTCCCCAAGGGCATTCTGTCGCCACTGCTGGACGCCATCGCACGTGCGCCGATCTGGGCCGAAGGTGTGGACTACGGTCACGGCACAGGTCATGGCGTAGGGTATTTCCTGAATGTGCATGAAGGCCCGCAGGTGATCGCCTACCAAGCCGCCACTGCACCGCAAACGGCGATGCAGCCAGGCATGATTACTTCAATCGAGCCGGGCACTTATCGCCCAGGTCGTTGGGGCGTGCGTATCGAGAATCTGGTGTTGAACCGTGAGGCGGGCAAGACGGAGTTTGGTGAGTTCCTCAAGTTTGAAACCCTGACCTTATGCCCGATCGACACCCGTTGCCTGATACCGTCGCTGCTGACGGCGGACGAGCGGGAGTGGTTCAACGCTTACCACGCCGAGGTGCGTGATCGCTTGAGCCCGCTGCTCAGTGGTGCCGCTTTGGAGTGGTTGCGGGTACGTACAGCTGCGATTTGATCGGTCGCAGCTCGGGGTGCAGGACTAAAGCGTCGGCGACTCTAGTCGCCGAACGGCGCTACTTGCAGATCACAATCATGCTACGGCTGGTATAACCGGCCGGGTTTATCCCGAAGGGGTAATCTCCTGGTTCCTCGGCGTTGTCACCGGATTTTGCGATGATCCGATAGCCCTTGGCGCCGCATGAATTGGTTGCACTGGTGTAGCACTGGTCCCAGGAGGAGGACAGGCCGGAACAGTTGATATGCAGCCCTTTTTTGCCCCGTTTCACTTCTGTCTTGGTGGTCGCGGCACAGCCAGCTATGCCCACGATCATTAACAGTATCAAAATTCGTTTCATTCCTATCCTTATAGCCGCTTCGCAAAAGGCTCGATGCAGGCTTTATTCGCTCTCGATTGTAGCGTTCAGGCTGTCCTTGTCGAAATTCTCCATAAGTGACATTTGTTTGCTGGCTAAACATGGCCTAAATGAGGGGTAATTGCCAGAGCTACCTTTTTATGCGGATCAATCGGCTGGCACCAAAGGTTTGGCTTCGTTGCGCATTGTCAAAGTGGCGCCTACGGAAGCCAGGATGATGCAGGTGATTGCAAGCCATTGCGCCAGGGACAGATGTTCATGCAGGAAAAACAGGCCTGAAAGTGCACCGAAAGCGGGTTCGATGCTCATCAGAGTGCCGAAGGTGCGGGCGGGAAGGCGAGTGAGCGCGACCATTTCCAAGGTGTAGGGCAGAGCGGTGGATAGAATGGCGACACCGATGGCGACAGGAATCAACGCTGGCGTGAGTAACGCGGTGCCTGCATGGACAATGCCGATCGGTGCGACGAACAATGCGGCAATCATGACCCCGAGGGCTGCGGTCTGTACGCCATTGTCGTTACCCGCTTTCTGGCCAAACAGAATGTACAGCGCCCAGCAAATCCCGGCGCCGAGTGCGTAGGCTGCGCCGGTCAGGTCGATGCTGCTGCTGGCCTCATTCGTTGGGATCAACAAGAGAAGGCCGGTGATTGCAAGGCCGATCCATAGGAAGTCCACTGCTCGGCGGGATGCATAGATGGCGACGGCGAGTGGTCCGGTAAATTCCAGGGCCACTGCAATACCCAACGGGACCGTGCGCAAGGACATATAGAAGAGAAAGTTCATGCCGCCCAACGCCATCCCGTAGATGACGACAGTGCGCAGGGACTTGGCCGTCAGCTTGGCGCGCCATGGGCGTAGTAGAAGCAACATGATCACACTGGCGAAAATCAAGCGCAGGGTGGTGGTGCCTTGCGCGCCGACGATAGGGAACATGCTTTTTGCCAAGGAGGCACCGGACTGGATGGAAGCCATGGCGATCAACAGCAGGCCGACAGGAAACAATGTCGAGGCCAGGCTGCGGTGTGAGGTGGTCATTGGGGTACGTCCGGGTCTTGGTCGGTAGGCGGAAGGCGCTATGATGCTTAACTGTTTGTCGTTGGGCAATATATTGCTCAGTTTTGCGTGATGCTCTCGCTTATATAGAGGAAATGGGGATTTCAAACTATTTGATAGTCAATTCAAATTAAGTGTTGACGGTGAATTATATCTGTCTATAATTCGCCCCACTTCCGGCGCAGTCGAAACTAAAAACTCCTTGGTAAACAAGAAGTTACGAAGATTCAGGCAGCGAATAGCTTCAGTTCATCGAAGCCCAGAAGGAGTT
>NZ_JBNPJV010000081.1:0-27714 GCF_050312585.1 Pseudomonas sp. R19M | reverse complement strand
GGCGCAGCGGACGGGACTCGAACCCGCGACCCCCGGCGTGACAGGCCGGTATTCTAACCGACTGAACTACCGCTGCGCGTCGGTGCAACCTTTAACGTTGCGTCTTGCCCCAAGGCAAAACTCTCAAGAAGTGGTGGGTGATGACGGGATCGAACCGCCGACCCTCTGCTTGTAAGGCAGATGCTCTCCCAGCTGAGCTAATCACCCTTTGCTTCGTTGAGGCCGCGAAATTTACGCAGGTAACGGACCTAAGTCAATAGCCTGCTTGAAGTTTTTCTGAAAAAGACAAAATTACTTCAAGCCGGCCACCTACCCTACTCGCTATAAATCATCTTCTTGCTCATACCGCCATCCACCACAAACTCCTGCCCGGTAACGAACCCCGCCTGGCGCGACAGCAACCACGCGACCATCGCTGCCACATCCTCCACCGTACCGACCCGGCCCGCCGGATGTTGAGCATGGTCGGCATCGGTCAGGGGCTCGGCACGCCGCGCGGCAGGATCACGCGCATCGATCCAGCCCGGGCTGACGGCATTGACTCGCACTTCCGGCCCCAGGCTCATCGCCAAAGCGTGAGTCAGCGCCAGCAGGCCACCCTTGCTCGCCGCATAGGCCTCGGTGTCCGGTTCGGATTGACGCGCCCGGGTCGATGCCAGGTTGACGATGGCGCCACCATGGGCACGCAGGTAGGGAGCGCAATGCTTGGCCAGCAACATCGGCCCACTGAGGTTTACCGCCAGCACACGATTCCAATACGCCAGATCCAGGCTTTCCAGCGTGTTATTGCGCGGGTCGGCGACCGCCGCATTGCACACCAACGCGTCCAGGCGACCAAACTGCCCCAAGACCTCGGCGACACCCTGGGCGACCTGTTTCTCGTCAGCCACGTCCATGCTGATAAACCAGGCATTTTCGCCCAGCACCTTGGATACCTTGGACCCACGCTCGCGGTCCAGATCGGTCAAGACCACCTGCCAGCCCTCGCTGATCAGCCAGGCGGCGATCCCGAGGCCGATCCCCCGCGCCGCGCCGGTGACCAGCGCGACACGCCCATTACTGGCGACCGCGGCTTCCATGGACCACTCGATCACAAGGCTGCCAGCCCGCGAGCCAGGTCCGCCTGCAGGTCGGCCACGTCTTCCAGGCCCACCGCGATGCGAATCAGGCTGTCACGGATGCCCGCCGCTTCACGCTCCTGCGGCGCCAGGCGGCCGTGGGAGGTGGTGCTCGGATGAGTGATAGTCGTTTTGCTGTCACCCAGGTTGGCAGTGATGGAGATCAGGCGCGTGGCATCGATAAAGCGCCAGGCGCCCTCTTTGCCGCCCTTCACTTCGAAACTCACCACGGCGCCGAAACCACGCTGCTGGCGCTGGGCCAACTCGTGCTGCGGGTGGCTCTTGAGGCCGGCGTAATGCACCTTCTCGATCCCTGCCTGCTGCTCCAGCCACTCGGCCAGGGCCTGGGCGTTGGCACAATGGGCCTTCATGCGCAGGTTGAGGGTTTCCAGGCCCTTGAGGAAGATCCAGGCGTTGAAAGGACTCAGGGTCGGGCCAGCGGTGCGCAAGAAGCCCACCACTTCCTTCATCTGCTCACTGCGCCCCGCTACTACGCCACCCATGCAACGGCCTTGGCCATCGATAAACTTGGTGGCCGAATGTACGACGATGTCCGCGCCCAGTTTCAACGGCTGCTGCAACGCCGGGGTACAGAAGCAGTTGTCGACTACCAGCATCGCGCCCTTTGCATGCGCCACCTCGGACAGCGCGGCAATGTCCACCAACTCGGCCAGCGGGTTGGATGGCGACTCGACGAACAGCAGTTTGGTGTTGGGCTTGATCGCCGCATCCCAACCGGACAGGTCCGCCAGAGGCACGTAGTCCACTTCGATACCGAAGCGCTTGAAGTACTTTTCGAACAGGCTGATGGTCGAACCAAACACACTGCGCGATACCAGCACGTGGTCGCCGGCACTGCACAGGCTCATCACCACCGCCAGGATGGCGGCCATGCCAGTCGCCGTGGCCACCGCCTGCTCGGCACCTTCCAGCGCCGCGATACGCTCTTCGAACGCACGGACGGTCGGGTTGGTATAACGCGAATACACATTGCCCGGCACTTCACCGGCAAAACGCGCAGCCGCGTCGGCAGCCGTGCGGAACACGTAGCTGGAGGTAAAGAACATCGGGTCACCGTGCTCACCTTCCGGGGTGCGGTGCTGACCGGCGCGCACAGCCAGGGTATCGAAAGCTACGCCATCGAGGTCGCTGTCCAACCGACCGGCATCCCATTCCTGACTCATGCTGCGACTCCTTACTCAATGCTTTATTTAAGATACAAAACCGGCCCCTCAGGGCCGGTGTCTACTCAGTTGTTGTACAGATCGATGATCGCACTGACCGCCTGGGTCTTGATCTTCGAGGAGTCGTTACGCGCCTGCTCGATCTTGTTCAGGTAAGCCTCGTCGACATCACCGGTCACGTACTTGCCGTCGAACACGGCACAGTCGAACTGCTCGATCTTGATCTTGCCACCGCCAACCGCTTCGATCAGGTCCGGCAGGTCCTGGTAGATCAGCCAGTCGGCGCCGATCAGGTCAGCCACATCCTGGGTGGTACGGTTATGGGCGATCAACTCGTGAGCGCTCGGCATGTCGATACCGTACACGTTCGGGTAACGCACGGCTGGCGCAGCGGAACAGAAGTACACGTTCTTCGCACCGGCTTCGCGGGCCATCTGGATGATCTGCTTGCAGGTGGTGCCACGCACGATGGAGTCATCCACCAGCATGACGTTCTTGCCGCGGAACTCCAGCTCGATGGCGTTGAGCTTCTGACGCACCGACTTCTTGCGCGCCGCCTGCCCCGGCATGATGAAGGTACGGCCGATGTAGCGGTTCTTCACAAAGCCTTCGCGGAACTTGACGCCCAGGTGGTTGGCCAACTCCAGCGCAGCGGTACGGCTGGTATCGGGAATCGGGATGACCACGTCGATGTCGTGCTCAGGACGCTCGCGCAGGATCTTCTCGGCCAGCTTCTCGCCCATGCGCAGGCGTGCCTTGTAAACCGAAACGCCATCGATGATCGAATCCGGGCGCGCCAGGTAGACGTGTTCGAAGATGCACGGGGTGAGTTTCGGGGCAACCGCGCACTGGCGGGTGTGCAGCTTGCCATCTTCGGTGATGTACACCGCTTCGCCCGGTGCCAGGTCGCGGATCAGGGTGAAGCCCAGCACGTCCAGGGAAACACTTTCGGAAGCGATCATGTACTCGACGCCTTCGTCGGTATGACGCTGGCCGAATACGATCGGGCGGATACCATGGGGGTCGCGGAAACCGACGATGCCATAACCGGTGACCATGGCCACGACCGCATAACCACCGACACAACGGTTGTGCACGTCGGTGACGGCGGCGAACACGTCTTCTTCGGTCGGCTGCAGCTTGCCGCGCTGGGCCAGCTCGTGAGCGAACACGTTGAGCAACACTTCCGAGTCAGAGCTGGTGTTGACGTGGCGCAGGTCAGATTCGTAGATCTCCTTGGCCAGTTGCTCGACGTTGGTCAGGTTACCGTTGTGCGCCAGCGTAATGCCGTATGGCGAGTTGACGTAGAACGGTTGAGCTTCGGCCGAAGTCGAGCTACCGGCCGTCGGGTAACGCACATGGCCAATGCCCATGTGCCCAACGAGGCGCTGCATGTGACGCTGGTGAAACACGTCACGCACCAGGCCATTGTCCTTGCGCAGGAATAACCGGCCGTCATGGCTGGTCACAATACCGGCAGCGTCCTGGCCGCGGTGCTGGAGGACGGTTAGCGCGTCATACAGCGCCTGATTGACGTTCGACTTACCGACGATACCGACGATGCCACACATGCGACGCAACCCCTACTTAATGAATCTTGACTGAACACAACTTACTGAGGCGTTTTGGCCGGTAAGAGGTGCTCCTTGAACGGAAGATCAGCGGGTACGCTGATTCCGCTGGCCAGCCACTGACTGCTCCACCCCAATATGAGGTTCTTGGACCAATCTGCAACCAATAGAAATTTTGGCACGAGTACCGACTCCTGCCACCACGAATCCTGCTGTACCGGCCCCAGGCTCAACAGCCCGACCGCCACGACCACCAGCAACGCGCCACGCGCGGCACCGAAGGCCATGCCGAGAAATCGATCGGTCCCGGAGAGGCCGGTGACACGTATCAACTCGCCAATAAGATAATTGACCATTGCTCCCACCAGCAGCGTGGCGATGAACATGATGGCGCAGCCCGCGATGACGCGAGCCGAAGGTGTCTCGATGTATCCGGCCAGGTAGACCGACAATGAACCGCCGAACATCCAGGCTACGACTCCTGCGATGATCCAGGTCAGCAACGACAATGCTTCTTTTACGAAGCCGCGGCTCAGACTGATCAAAGCGGAGATGGCGACGATTGCAACGATCGCCCAATCAACCCAGGTAAATGCCACAGTGCAGCCTACATACGGATAAGGCGGCGCATTTTAGCAGAGCGTCGGGCTATCGGTAAGCGGTGATTGCGCGTGCTTTGCAAAACAATAGTTGGTGATGCAAAGGCCGCATTTCAACCCCGCCCCAAAAGCACTGTGGGAGGGGGCTTGCTCCCGATGGCGCTGGGTCAGTCAAAAAATCTGAACTGACACACCACTATCGGGAACAAGCCCCCTCCCACACTTGACTGCATTTCCAGCCGTAATCAGCCGCGCTCAGGCTGGAAACGGGTGACGAACCCCTTGAGGTTCTGCTGGCGGTCCAGCAAGTCGCGCAGGCGATCCGCCTCGCCGCGCTCGATCAGCGGGCCGATAAACACGCGATTCTTGCCGTCGGCGCTACGGATATAGGCGTTATAGCCTTGGCTGCGCAGCTTCTTCTGCAAGGCGTCGGCGCCTTCACGATTGCCCAGGCTGGCCACTTGAATCGACCAACTGACCGGCAAGCCATTCGGATCGATACGGCTCTGGCCCACATCCGGTTTGCCGGGTGCGGCAGGCTGCGGCACAACCGGCTTGGGTGCCGGCGCAGGCGCGGCAGGCTTGGCCGCCACCACGGGCGCTGCTGGAGCCGGTGCCGGCTTGGCCACGGGCACGCTTGGCTGTACCGGCATGGTCGGTGCCTGCTGTGTCGGTGCCTGCTGCGCCGCCACCTCAGCGTCGCTCGGCACGGGCTCTTCTTCAGGCAACGCCTGCGGCTCCGGCACCACCACCGGCTCGACCTGAACCTGCGGCATCACCGGCGCCTGCGGCGCAGCGGGCGCCTCGACAACCACCTGACGCTCTTCATCCTGACGGGAAAACAGCATCGGCAGGAAAATCACCGCCAACGCCACCAGCACCAGGGCTCCAACCATTCGCTGCTTGTATGCGCTATCCAGTAATGCCATGTGCAGCTTCCTCCGTGGAGCGCCGGGACAACCACTCGAGCGCCTCGGCAACACAATAAAATGATCCGAACAACAGAATCTCGTCCTCGGCCGTAGCCACCGCACATTGCGCTTCGAGCGCAGCAGTGACGCTTGCATACGACGCCACTGGCGCGCCAAGGTTCTGCAACGCGACCGCCAATTCGTTGGCCGGACGGCTGCGCGGGGTATCCAGCGGCGCTACCGCCCAAGCCTGGACGCTGCCCAACAAAGGCGCAACCACACCGTCCAGATCCTTGTCGGCCAGCAGCCCGAACACCGCCAGGCGACGACCGGCAGGCAGATCACGCGACAGACGCTGCGCCAGGTATTGCGCCGCATGCGGGTTATGCCCCACATCCAGCAGCAGGTTAAGGCGCTTACCCTCCCAGTCGAACGCACGACGATCCAGACGCCCGACCACACGGGTCGCCCGCAAGGTCTCGGCGATCTGCCGGGCATCCCAGGGCAGATCCAGCAAGAGATAGGCCTGCAGCGCGAGGGCTGCGTTTTCCATCGGCAAGTTCAGCAGCGGCAGGTCGCGCAGCTCGACGGCTTGACCCCGCGCATCACGCCCGCGCCACTGCCAATGCTCAGCACCCACTTCGAGATTGAACTCACGGCCACGCAGGAAAAACGGACAATCCAGCTCACGCACCTTGTCCAGCAAGGTATGCGGTGGGTCCAGGTCACCGCACAGGGCAGGTTTGCCCTGGCGGAAGATCCCGGCCTTCTCAAAGGCCACGGACTCGCGGGTGTTACCCAGGTAATCGGCGTGATCCACGCCAATGCTGGTCACCAGCGCCAGGTCGGCATCCACCACGTTGACCGTGTCCAGACGCCCACCCAGGCCAACCTCGAGGACCACCACATCCAACTGCGCACGCTCGAACAGCCAGAACGCGGCCAGGGTGCCCATCTCGAAATAGGTCAGGGAAATCTCGCCACGCCCCGCATCCAGCGCAGCGAACGCTTCGCAGAGCTGCTCGTCAGTGGCTTCGACACCTTCGATCTGCACCCGCTCGTTGTAACGCAGCAAGTGTGGCGAACTGTACACGCCGACCTTCAGCCCTTGAGCTTGCAGCAACGCCGCGACAAAGGCACAGGTAGAGCCTTTGCCGTTGGTGCCGGTCACCGTGATGACACGCGGTGCCGGCCGGCCCAACCCCAGGCGGGCCGCTACCTGTTGCGAGCGCTCCAGGCCCATGTCGATGGCGGACGGATGCAACTGCTCAAGGTAGGCGAGCCATTCGCCCAGGGTACGCTGGGTCATAGGTTTGCCGGTACCGGCGGAACCACGACAGGTTCGACTTTAGGCGCAACGTACACTGGCGTCGGCAGGCCCATCATTTGTGCCAGCAGGTTGCCCAGGCGTGGACGCAGTTCACCGCGTGGGATGATCAGGTCGATCGCGCCGTGCTCCAGCAGGAACTCACTGCGCTGGAAGCCTTCCGGCAGTTTTTCGCGCACGGTCTGCTCGATAACGCGCGGGCCGGCAAACCCGATCAGGGCCTTGGGTTCTGCGACGATCACGTCACCCAGCATCGCCAGGCTGGCGGACACACCGCCGTAGACCGGGTCGGTCAGCACGGAGATGAACGGGAGACCTTCTTCACGCAGACGCGCCAGCACCGCCGAGGTCTTGGCCATTTGCATCAGGGAAATCAGGGCTTCCTGCATACGCGCACCACCCGAGGCGGCGAAGCAGATCATCGGGCAGCGATTTTCCAGGGCATAGTTGGCGGCACGAACGAAGCGCTCGCCAACGATGGCGCCCATGGAGCCGCCCATGAAGGAGAATTCGAAGGCCGAAACGACCACCGGCATGCCCAGCAGCTTACCGCTGACGGAAACCAATGCGTCTTTCTCACCGGTCTGCTTCTGCGCAGCGGTCAGGCGGTCCTTGTACTTCTTGCCGTCGCGGAACTTGAGACGGTCAACCGGCTCCAGGTCTGCACCCAGCTCGGCACGACCATCGGTGTCCAGGAAGATATCGATGCGGGCGCGAGCGCCAATACGCATGTGGTGGTTGCACTTGGGGCAAACGTCCAGGGTCTTTTCCAGCTCGGGACGGTACAACACCGCGTCGCAGGACGGGCATTTGTGCCACAGACCTTCAGGAACCGAGCTTTTCTTCACCTCGGAACGCATGATCGAAGGGATCAGTTTGTCTACTAACCAGTTGCTCATGCTTTCTTTCTCCAGTACCGGTGGCTTGAACACAGCCCCGCGTATGCCCTTGAGCTAAATTCATATGTGGCGATGACACAGACTGGACGGGGTCAGACGTTCGACCTGCCATTTCCGGCCTGTATCCTCAGCCTTCCAGACAACCTGCCAGTGCAGGGTTGCCACTTCATTTCCGGGCCACCCACAGGCGGCGCCGGGCTGTTTTACACAGTGGTAGTTATGGACGGCGGCAGACTGCCAGCCGTCACATCCCGCCACTGCTGTTGCGCACAGCCTGCATGAATGCGCGAATCTTGCTGTGATCCTTGATGCCCTTGCCCTGCTCCACGCCGCCACTGACATCCACGGCATAGGGCCGAACCTGCTCGATTGCCGCCCCGACATTCGCGGGATTGAGCCCTCCGGCCAGGATAATCGGCTTGCTCAGCCCTTCAGGAATCAGCGACCAGTCGAATGCTTCACCGGTCCCGCCGGGCACGCCTTCAACATAGGTGTCCAGGAGAATCCCGCGCGCGCCGATATAGGCGGCACACGCAGCTGCGATGTCATCCCCGGCCTTGACGCGCAGCGCCTTGATATAAGGGCGCTGGTAGCTCTCGCATTCGTCCGGGCTTTCGTCACCGTGAAACTGCAGCATGTCCAGCGGCACGGCATCCAGGGTCTCGTTGAGTTCGCAACGGCTGGCGTTGACGAACAACCCCACCGTGGTCACAAATGGCGGCAGCGCAGCGATGATCGCCCGCGCCTGCAGTATATTCACTGCCCTCGGGCTCTTGGCGTAAAACACAAAACCGATGGCATCGGCCCCCGCCTCGACTGCCGCCAGCGCGTCTTCTATGCGGGTAATCCCGCAAATCTTGCTGCGAACGGCTGACATGTCGTGGAAACCTCAGGGTTGGACCGAGAAAGTCCCGGATGTTAACAAAAGCTTTTCCGGGCGTCAGCCGCCAAGTTCGCTGAAGCCTGTGAGGAAGTGCGGCCCGATGAAACGCTCCGGCAGTTCGAACTCGTCACGGTACTCGACCCCCACCAGGTACAGGCCGAACGGATGCGCGGTTACCCCTCCGGTGCGACGAATACGACTGTCCAGCACTTCCTTGGCCCACTCCACCGGGCGCTCACCGGCACCAATGGTCATCAGCACGCCGGCAATGTTGCGCACCATATGGTGCAGAAAGGCGCCGGCACGGATATCCAGCACGATCATCTTGCCGTGCCGCGTCACCCGCAGGTGATGGACTTCCTTGATCGGCGACTTGGCCTGGCACTGCCCCGCCCGGAAAGCGCTGAAATCATGCACGCCGACCAGATGTTGCGCGGCCTCGGCCATACGCTCGGTATCGAGCGGGCGATGGTTCCAGGTAATTTCTTCGTTGAGGTGCGCCGGGCGGATCTGATCGTTGTAGATCACATAACGGTAGCGCCGAGCGATGGCCTTGAAGCGCGCATGGAAGTGCGCAGGCATGACCTTGGCCCAACTGACACTGATGTCATGGGGCAAATTGATATTGGCGCCCATTACCCACGCCTTCATCGAGCGCTCGGCCTGGGTGTCGAAGTGCACCACCTGGCCGCAAGCGTGTACACCGGCGTCGGTACGCCCGGCGCACATCAGCGACACCGGCGAGTCGGCAACCTTCGACAAAGCGTTTTCCAAGGTTTCCTGCACGGTCAGCACACCGGAGGCCTGGCGCTGCCAGCCGCGATAACGCGAACCTTTGTATTCCACGCCCAGGGCGATGCGATGAAAGCCTGCGGCCGCCATTTCGGCGGCCGCGTTATCTATATTTGCCAAGAACTGAGAGCCCGATGAGTTGCGCAAAGGCCGCCATTATAAGGAAGCAGGCCCGCGCCAGGCGCTTTTTTTGCGATCAAGGAACGAGTGCCTTCAGCCGCAAAAGCCAGCGATCGGATCAGGCCAGTCGCCCGAGCATTTCCTTGGCTTCACCGCGTTGGGCTTCATCACCTTCGGTGAGCACTTCGGACAGAATGTCCCGTGCGCCGTCCGCATCGCCCATGTCGATATATGCCTGGGCCAAGTCCAGCTTGGTCGCGACCTCGTTGGTGCCGGAGAGGAAGTCATACTCAGGCTCATCACTGCCCAAAGCCGCATCCTGCTCCGTGAAGGACGGCTCGATCGGCGGATGCTCCAGGGTCTGGGACAGGCGATCAAGCTCGGCGTTGACGTCGCCCAGCTCAGTTGCAAAGGCATCGGGCTTGGTCGCCGCAGCGCCAGCAGGTTCATTCTCCAGGGACAGGTCGAAGTCTTCCGGCAGCTCGAAATCGTCCAATGCGCCGGCCGTGAGGGTCGGCGGCTCGACCGCCGGCACGTCCTTCATGGAGTCTTCAAGGCCGGAAAGGAAATCTTCATCGGCCTGCGAGGCTGGCGGATCAAGCTGCAGATCCAGGTCGAAGTCCGACAGATCGTCCGCACTGCTCTTGGCTTCAGTCTGCTGTTGCAGCAGCGCCTCGAACGTCTGTTGATCAGCCTTGACCTCGGCCGGCGATGCCGCTTCCAGGTCGTCCAGGCTCAAGTCAAAATCCGTGTCGAACGGCTCTGGCTCGGGAGCTGGGGTTGGCTTGTCTTCCAGCAGATCCTTGACGTACTGGGCATCCAGGGCCGCCGCCGCGACGGCAGCACTGACGCCCGCCGCCAGCACGGCCATGGCCGGGAAGCGGCTCTTGAGCTGCTCGACCTGGGCGTGGTTTTGACCATTGGCCACCAGTTGACGCTCTTGGGTGACGAAACCGTCCTTGTCGCCCTGCAGGCCGTAGACTTCCATCAGTTTCAAACGCAGATCGCTGCGCTTGGGCTCATGCTTGATCGCCTGCTCCAGTATGTCGGCGGCCTGGTTCAGATGGCCGCGATCGATATGGGATTGGGCCTGGGCCAACGCATCGCTGGAGTTTTCCGGGGCTACGGCCACGGCCAGCGGGGCCAGCACGGACGCCACCGTCGGCGCGACAGCGGGCTCAACCACGTGGGCTGGGGCTGGGGCTGGAGCCAGCTTGACGCTCGGCGGTGGTACTTCCAGACCTTCAAAGCTGTCAGGCGGCAGGTCCTGGTCGATATTCGAGGCGAACACCGGCTCTTCCGCCAAGGCCCGCGCCATGCGCAGGTGCTTTTCTTCTTCGCGCCGGGCATTGCGATGACGCGCCCACAGCAGCAGGAGCAGCAACACCAGCAAACCCGCCGCCCCCCCTATTACGCCAAGCACAATCGGGTTGGTCAGCAGTTCGTTGAACGGTCCATCGGCGCTGGCGGGGGCCGCGCCAGGCTTGCTGGCTTCAGGCTTGGCCGCTTCAGGCGCCGGGGTCACGCTGGCCACGGGCGCCACAGGCTGCGCCGGAGCAGCGGCGGGCTCGCCGGGCAACTGTGCCGAGATTGCCGCCGGCGCAGGCGCGGCCGGGTCAGCCTTTTCAGCCTGCAAACGCGCCAATTGATCATTTTTCAGTTGAATCAGCTTTTGCAGCTTGTCCAACTGGCTTTGCAGGTCCGCCGCACGGCTTTTCAGCTCGGCGTTGTCACGGCGGGTGGTATCCAGTTCTTCCTGGGTCATCGCCAGCTTGTCGCTCAGGCCGCGATTGTCACCCGCTTTACCCTTGGCACCTTTTTTCGCGGACTCGGCCGAGACCAGGCTCAAGTTGTCCTTGCCTGTGGTGCTCGATGGCGCGTTGCCCGCCTGGGTGCGCTTGGTGGCGTCCAGCTGGGGCTTGCCGGTGGCTTGACGGCTCGCGGTACGACGCCCCTCCCGCCACGCCGCGTTTTGCGCACGCACTTCTGCGATGGCTTTGGGTTGCGGCAGGCTGGTCGCTTGCACACGATCAGGCAGGCGCAGGACCTGGCCGGTTTTCAGGCGGTTGATATTGCCATCGATAAAGGCATCGGGGTTGAGCGCCTGGATCGCCAGCATCGTTTGCTGGACCGACGCGCCATTGCGGCTCTTCTCGGCGATTTCCCACAAAGTGTCGCGGGACGTGGTCGTGTATTGGGCCGGCTTGCTGGCAGCGGGCGCAGCGCCTGCCGGTGCGCTCAAGCGCGGGGCGGGTGCACTGGCGACAGGCGCCGGCTGATCAAACTTGGCCGGGTCGAGCAGCACACTGTAGTCACGCATCAAGCGGCCGTTAGGCCATTGCACCTGCAACAGGAAACGGATATAGGAGTCCGGCAGCGGCTTGCTGGACGTGACACGCACGACACTGCGACCGCTAGGGTTGACCACCGGGGTGAACGTCAGGTCATCGAGAAACGCCTGGCGATCCACGCCGGCATCCACAAACGCCTGGGACGACGCCAGGCTCGGCGTAATCTCGGAAGCCGTGAGGCCACCGACATCGAGCAATTCGATTTCCACCGACAACGGCTGGTTCAACTTCGACTTGAGGGTCATCTCCCCAAGCTGCAGCGCCTGCGCCATACCGGAGGACAGCGCCGAGGCGGCCGCTATTGCTAACACCAGTTTGCGAACTTGAACCATAGCCTCATCCTTTGTTTTGAACACTCCCCGGCCTGCGAGAAGGTTGGTAACCGCTGCCATAAGGCATGGCGAGCCGATAGGTCACCGACGCACTTCTATTGCGCTTCGGGCCAAGCATAGCGCTTAGTTAGAATCAATCTACAAATTGCCGCCAAGTATCTTTTACACAAGGCGTTTTATCAACAACTGCGCCAGCTGTACGGCGTTGAGGGCCGAGCCCTTGCGTACGTTATCTGACGTCAGCCACAGATTTAGTTCCGCAGGGTCGTCCACGCCTGCGCGAACTCGTCCTACGTACACCACATCCTGGCCGACTGCATCGCCCACCGCCGTTGGGTAGTCACCCTCCTCCACCAACTCGATTCCAGACGCTGCGTCCAGTACACGGTTGATAGTGGCCAGGTCGACCGGCGCGCCCAGCTGCAACGACACAGTCAGGCTATCGCCAAAAAACACCGGGGCTTGAACGCAGGTTGCGGAAATCTTCAGCAAAGGGGTTTCCAGTACCGCTCGCAGCTCGTGTACGAGGCGTTTCTCCAGAGCGGTATGACCTTGGGTATCCGGGGTGCCGACTTGCGCCAACAGGTTGAAGGCCATTTGCCGATCAAAAAACTGCGGCTCCAGCGGACGCACATTCAGCAGCTCGGCGGTCTGCCGGGCCAACTCGCTGACGGCCTCGCGCCCCAGGGCAGATACGGCCAGACTGGCGGTAACGCTGACGCGCTGAATGTCCAGCACGTCGCGCAACGGTGCGAGCACTACGGCCAGGTTCGTCGCCGACGGGCTCGGGCTGCCGAGCTGGAAGGGCTTTTTCAAACCCTCCAGGACATGCGCATTCGCTTGCGGCACGACTTGAGGCGCCTGATCGGCCAGCAAGGCCCCGGACAGGTCGATCACCGCACAGCCTGCCGCCGTGGCGCGCGGAGCGAAACTCAGGGTGACGGCCGGGCCGGCCGCAAAGAACGCCAGCTGCGCCTTGTTGAAGTCGAACTCATCGACCTCCCTGACCCGCACGTTCTTGCCGCGAAACGGTACCGATGCGCCGGCGGAGTTGCTGCCCGCCAGCAGATACAGGGTGCCCACCGGAAAATCCAGTTCCTCGAGAATCTGCACCAAGGCTTCACCGACGATGCCGGTGGCGCCGATCACGGCGATTTCAAAGGTCTGGGTCATGGGGGCTGCCTCGGGCATTGCGGGGGGAGCGGCACTTTACCGGGTGGCTTGGGGTGAGGCAATTAAACTGGGGGTTGCGGTGTGGCTGATGGCCCTATCGGGGGCAAGCCCCCTCCCACAGTGAGTGTGCTCACCCATCAAAATTGTAGGAGGGGGCTTGCTCCCGATAAGGCCCGCAAGAACCATAAAAAAACCCCGCGACTGTCACCAGCGCGGGGTTCTTCAACAGCAGCAAACGATCAACGTTCGAGCAGGATCCGCAGCATGCGACGCAGCGGTTCAGCCGCGCCCCACAGGAGTTGGTCGCCGACGGTGAACGCGCCGAGGAACTGGCTGCCCATGTTCAGCTTGCGCAAACGCCCCACCGGTACATTCAGGGTGCCGGTCACCTTGGTCGGGCTCAGCTCCTGCATGCTGATATCGCGGTTGTTCGGCACCAGCTTGACCCATGGGTTGTGCTGGCTGATCAGCGCTTCGATATCGGCGATCGGCACGTCTTTGTTCAGCTTGATGGTCAGCGCCTGGCTGTGGCAACGCATGGCGCCGATGCGCACGCAGATGCCATCCACCGGGATCGGGCTCTTGAAGCGACCCAGGATCTTGTTGGTTTCGGCCTGGGCCTTCCACTCTTCACGGCTCTGGCCGTTCGGCAGTTCCTTGTCGATCCACGGGATCAGGCTACCAGCCAGCGGCACGCCGAAATTCTCGGTCGGGTAGGCATCGCTGCGCATGGCTTCGGCCACGCGACGGTCAATGTCGAGAATCGCACTGGCAGGGTCTGCCAGTTGATCGGCGACCGCAGCGTGGGTGGCACCCATCTGCTTGATCAGTTCACGCATGTTCTGCGCGCCGGCACCGGAGGCCGCCTGATAGGTCATGGCGCTCATCCACTCGACCAGGCCCGCTTCGAACAAGCCACCCAGGCCCATCAGCATCAGGCTGACGGTGCAGTTGCCGCCGACGTAGTTCTTGGTGCCGGCATCCAGTTGCTGGTCGATGACCTTGCGGTTCACCGGATCCAGGATGATCACGGCGTCGTCCTGCATGCGCAGGCTCGACGCGGCGTCGATCCAGTAACCCTGCCAGCCGGCTTCGCGCAGCTTGGGGAAGACTTCGCTGGTGTAGTCGCCGCCTTGGCAGGTCAAAATCACGTCGAGGGTCTTCAGCTCTTCAATGCTGTAGGCGTCCTTGAGCGGGGCAATATCCTTGCCCACGGACGGCCCTTGGCCACCCACGTTCGACGTGGTGAAAAACACCGGCTCAATAAGATCGAAATCCTGCTCTTCCAGCATCCGCTGCATGAGCACGGAACCGACCATACCGCGCCAACCGATCAGACCTACACGTTTCATCGCAACTACACCTTGTTAAAAAGTGGGCCGCCTTGCAGCAACAACTGCAAGTGGGCCCGAGAGATTACAGATTCCGCAGCGCGGCGACTACTGCGTCGCCCATTTCTTGCGTGCCGACCTTGGTGCAACCCTGCGACCAGATGTCGCCGGTACGCAAGCCCTGATCCAGCACCAGGCTCACGGCTTTCTCGATTGCGTCTGCCGCATCAGCCAGGTTGAAGCTGTAACGCAGCATCATCGACACCGACAAAATGGTTGCCAGCGGGTTGGCAATGCCCTGGCCCGCGATGTCCGGCGCCGAACCGTGGCACGGCTCGTACATGCCCTTGTTATGGGTGTCCAGGGACGCCGACGGCAGCATGCCGATGGAGCCGGTGAGCATCGACGCCTGGTCGGACAGAATGTCGCCGAACAGGTTGTCGGTGACGATCACGTCGAACTGCTTGGGTGCGCGCACCAGCTGCATGGCGGCGTTGTCGACGTACATGTGGCTCAGCTCGACATCCGGGTAGTCCTTGGCCACTTCTTCGACGATCTCACGCCACAACTGGCTGGACGCCAGGACGTTGGCCTTGTCCACCGAGCAGACCTTCTTGCCGCGCACGCGGGCCATGTCGAAGCCGACGCGGGCGATACGGCGGATTTCGCTCTCGCTGTACGGCAGCGTGTCGTAGGCCTGGCGCTCACCATTGTCCAGTTCGCGCACGCCGCGTGGCGAGCCAAAGTAGATACCGCCAGTCAGCTCACGCACGATCAGAATATCCAGGCCCGATACCACTTCCGGCTTCAGGCTCGACGCATCGGCCAGTTGTGGGTAGAGGATCGCCGGGCGCAGGTTGCCGAACAGGCCCAGTTGCGCGCGGATTTTCAGCAGGCCGCGCTCAGGGCGGATGTCACGCTCGATCTTGTCCCACTTCGGGCCACCGACGGCGCCGAGCAACACGGCGTCGGCAGCGCGAGCACGCTCCAGGGTCTCGTCAGCCAGCGGCACGCCGTGCTTGTCGATGGCGGCACCGCCGATCACGTCGTGGCTCAATTCGAAGCCCAGGCTGTACTTGGTGTTGGCCAGTTCCAGAACCTTGACCGCTTCGGCCATGATTTCCGGACCAATACCGTCGCCAGGGAGAATCAGAATCTGCTTGCTCATGGGTTCCTCATTTCATCAAGCGACCCGCCCGCAGGCAGGTCGGGGAAAATTGATCAGCGTTCGGCCCACACCACCAGCACATCGGTGCTGAAGGTGCCGTCGGCTTGAATTTCGAAGTAATCGCGCACTTCCTGGCCCATCGCCTGTTGCAGCTCAAGGATCGCGGCGCGCAAGGCCTGCGGCGTGCGCATGCGCTCGACCCAGGAGGTGTATTCCAGTTGCAGGCGCTGGCGACTGCTGTTGCGTACATGCAAACCGGCTTCGCTGAGCTGGCGCATCCATTCGGCGGCGGAGTAATCGCGCACGTGGCTGGTGTCGCGCAGCACTTCGACGGTTTGCAGGTAAGTGTCCAACAGCGGGCTGCCCGGTGACAAGACGTCGACAAACGCCGCCACGCCGCCCGGCTTGAGCACCCGACGCACTTCACGCAGGGCCAGGCCCAGGTCGCTCCAGTGGTGCGCCGAGTAACGACTGAACACGAAGTCGAACTCGCCGTCGGCAAACGGCAAGCGTTCAGCGGCGCCGTGTACGGTACGGATATTGGCCAGGCCCCGGTCTTTCGCAGCGGCGGCGACCACCTCGAGCATCGGCTGGGACAGGTCGTAGGCCACCACTTCCTGGACCAGCGGCGCCACGTTGAAGCTCACATGACCGGCGCCACACCCCAGGTCCAGCAGGCGTGCACTGCCCTGCCCGGCCAGTTCGGCCTGCAGCAGCGCGAACTCGGTGCCTTGGGCGTGCACGGCACTGCTCAGGTAGGCCGAGGCTTGCTCGCCGAATTGTTTTTGCACGACTTGGGTGTGGGCGGTGGTGGTCATGGGGGGTTCCTCAATGGACCTTGGGGTGTTGGTTCTGGCCTCATCGGGAGCAAGCCCCCTCCCACATTTTGTTTTGTGAACACCTTCAAAATGTGGGAGGGGGCTTGCTCCCGATGCCGGCGGTCCTGCCTACATCCATTTACGCGTCGCGAAACAACCAAGGCTGGCTGGCCCGGTGCCTGGCCTCAAACGCTGCAATCGCGTCGCCGTCCTGCAAGGTCAGGCCGATGTCATCCAGGCCGTTGAGCAGGCAATGCTTGCGGAAGGCATCGACTTCGAAGTGGTAAACCTTGCCATCCGGACGGGTCACGGTTTGCGCGGCCAGGTCGACGGTCAGCTGGTAGCCCTCCTCGGCCTCCACCTGCTTGAACAGCTCATCCACTTCGGCATCGCTCAAGATGATCGGCAACAGGCCGTTCTTGAAGCTGTTGTTGAAGAAGATGTCGGCGTAACTCGGCGCGATAATGCTGCGAAAGCCGTATTCTTCCAGGGCCCAAGGCGCGTGTTCACGGCTGGAGCCGCAACCGAAGTTTTCCCGGGCCAACAACACGCTGGCGCCTTGGTAGCGCTGGGCGTTGAGCACGAAATCCTTGTTCAGCGGGCGCTTGGAGTTGTCCTGGTAGGCGTAGCCCACGTCCAGGTAGCGCCACTCGTCGAACAGGTTGGGGCCGAAGCCGGTACGCTTGATCGACTTCAGGAACTGCTTGGGGATGATCTGGTCAGTGTCGACGTTGGCACGATCCAAAGGGGCGACAAGGCCGGTGTGTTGGGTAAAAGCACGCATCGGGTATTCCTCAGATCAATTCGCGAACGTCGATGAAACGACCGTTGACGGCGGCCGCAGCAGCCATGGCCGGGCTGACCAGGTGGGTACGCCCACCGGCGCCCTGACGCCCTTCGAAGTTACGGTTGGAGGTCGACGCGCAATGCTCGCCCGACTCCAGGCGGTCCGGGTTCATCGCCAGGCACATGGAGCACCCCGGCTCACGCCATTCAAAACCGGCTTCGAGGAAAATCTTGTCCAGGCCTTCCGCCTCGGCTTGCGCTTTGACCAGGCCCGAGCCCGGCACCACGATGGCCTGCTTGATGGTCGAGGCCACTTTGCGGCCCTTGGCGATCACGGCCGCAGCACGCAGGTCTTCGATCCGCGAATTGGTGCAGGAGCCAATGAACACACGGTCCAACTGGATATCGGTGATCGCCTGGTTGGCCTGCAAGCCCATGTACTTCAACGCGCGCTCGATGGAGCCACGCTTGACCAGGTCGGTTTCCTTGGCCGGGTCCGGCACGTTCTGGTCGACGGCCAGCACCATTTCCGGCGAGGTACCCCAGCTGACTTGCGGCTTGATCTGGGCCGCATCGAGCTCGACCACAGTGTCGAACACCGCATCGGCGTCGGAGACCAGGTCTTTCCAGGCTTCGACAGCGGCATCCCAATCGGCACCTTGCGGAGCGAATGGACGGCCTTTTACGTATTCAACGGTCTTTTCGTCCGCTGCCACCATGCCCACGCGGGCACCGGCTTCGATGGACATGTTGCAGATGGTCATGCGGCCTTCGATGGACAGATCACGAATGGCGCTGCCGGCGAACTCGATGGCATGGCCGTTACCGCCGGCGGTGCCGATCTTGCCGATCACGGCCAGTACGATGTCCTTGGCGGTCACGCCGAACGGCAGCTTACCTTCGACCCGCACCAGCATGTTCTTCATTTTCTTGGCGACCAGGCACTGGGTGGCGAACACATGCTCCACCTCGGAAGTGCCGATGCCATGGGCCAGAGCGCCGAAGGCACCGTGGGTGGAAGTGTGGGAGTCGCCGCAGACCACGGTCATGCCGGGCAAGGTGGCACCCTGCTCCGGGCCGATCACATGCACGATGCCTTGACGCACGTCATTCATCTTGAATTCGGTGATGCCATATTCGTCGCAATAGTCGTCGAGGGTCTGCACCTGCAAACGCGAGACCTGGTCGGCAATAGCGTCGATACCGCCCTTGCGCTCGGGGGTGGTCGGCACGTTGTGATCCGGGGTGGCAATGATGGAATCGACGCGCCAAGGCTTGCGCCCGGCCAGTCGCAGGCCTTCGAACGCTTGGGGCGAGGTCACTTCATGGATGATGTGACGGTCGATATAGATCAGCGACGAGCCATCGTCGCGCCGTTTCACTTCATGGGAATCCCAAAGCTTGTCGTAAAGCGTTTTGCCGGCCATCAGTCGGTCCTCATCAGCGGTCTTTCTATGCCCCGGGTCTTGAGACATTCAATAACCCTTTGGCTTGTGAGGCTGATGGTATGGCGCTACATTAAATAACTCAAATTCATATTTTTTATGCTTTGGATTACCAACTGGAATACATAAATGGACTTGGCCAACCTCAATGCCTTTATTGCCATCGCCGAAACCGGCAGTTTCTCCGGCGCCGGTGAACGCCTGCACCTGACGCAACCGGCCATCAGCAAACGTATCGCCGGGCTGGAACAACAATTGAAGGTGCGCCTGTTCGATCGCCTGGGCCGCGAAGTGGGTTTGACCGAAGCCGGGCGGGCCTTGCTGCCGCGCGCTTATCAGATTCTCAACGTACTGGATGATACGCGTCGCGCCCTCACCAACCTGACCGGCGAGGTGAGCGGACGGCTGACCCTGGCCACCAGCCATCATATTGGCCTGCACCGTTTGCCGCCGATCCTGCGCACGTTCACCCGTGAATATCCCAATGTCGCGCTGGATATCCAGTTTCTCGATTCAGAAGTGGCCTACGAAGAAATCCTGCATGGCCGTGCCGAAGTGGCGGTGATCACCCTGGCGCCCGACCCGCACCACGTGGTCAAGGCCACGCCGGTGTGGGATGACCCGCTGGATTTTGTGGTGGCGCCGGAGCACAGCCTCATCAGTAACGGCAGGGTCAACCTGGCCGACATCGCCCGCCACCCGGCCGTCTTTCCCGGCGGCAATACCTTTACCCACCATATCGTCAGCCGCCTGTTCGAGGCCCAGGGCCTGACGCCGAACATCGCGATGAGCACTAACTACCTGGAAACTATCAAGATGATGGTCTCCATCGGCCTGGCCTGGAGCGTGCTGCCACGGACTATGCTGGATGATCAGGTGGCAAGTATCGCTTTACCGGGCGTACAACTCAGTCGCCAGCTAGGCTATATCGTGCACACCGAAAGGACGCTGTCGAACGCTGCGCGGGCTTTCATGAGCCTATTGGATGCACAGGTCGATCTGCCAGGGATACCGGCATGAAACCGTGCGGCCTCAAGGCCTGAACCAAACCGCGCCGAACGCCCATTGAGCCAAGGCCCTCGAATAATGCGCAACCCCGTCGATTCCGTGCCACCCCTGCCCCGCATCTACGCCTTGGACCCCAAGGACGCCGAGCAAAGCTGGGACAGTGCGCCCCAACTGCTGGCAGCGCTCAACGCGGCGCGGCTGGGTGCGTGGTGCTGGGAGATCGACACCGGCCGCATCAGTTGGTCGCGGGGCACCCAGGCGCTGTTCGGCTTTGACCCCAGGCAACCGCTGCCCCAGGACCTGGATTACCTGGACCTGCTTGCACCGTCCGATCGCACCCGGGTGATACGGGCCTTCCATGCCGTGGTGGCGGGCGAGCCATTCGAGCAGGCCATGCATCACCGTATCCAGTGGCCGGACGGCAGCCTGCACTGGCTGGAAATCAGCGGCAGCCTGGCCCCGGACAAAACCGGCCGACGCCGAATGATCGGGGTGATCCGCGAAATCACCCAACAGCGCGAGCGGGAAACCGCCCTGAGCCATTCCGAAAAACGTTTCGCCACGCTGTTTCACCTGTGCCCCAACATGGTCTTGTTGACCCGCCAGGCCGACGGGCTGATCAGCGAGGCCAACCAGTATTTCGAAATGCTGTTCGGCTGGCCGGTAGCCGATGCCATCGGCCGCACCACCCTGGAACTGGGCCTGTGGCGTGACCCGGAACAACGTGAAACGCTGGTCAAGGCTACCCAGCGCAAAGGTGAACAGATCACCATGGAAGTGCAGTTCTGCGCCAGCAACGGGCAGATCCATGACGGCACCCTCAGCGCGCAAAAGGTCGAGCTGGAGGGCGAGGCCTACCTGATCAGCACCTTTCTGGACACCACCGAACGCAAAAACGCCGAACAAGCGCTCAAGGACAGCCAGGAACGCCTTGACCTGGCGCTGGACTCGGCACAACTGGGCACCTGGGACTGGCACATCCCCAGCGGCATGCTCTACGGCTCGGCCCGCGCCGCCCAACTGCACGGCCTGCCGCCCAAGCCTTTTCACGAGTCTTTCGATGCGTTTTTTGAAGGAATGACCGATGAAGACCGCGAGGGCATGCGCAACGCCTACCGCAGCTTGCGCGAAGGTCCGGAAGGCAACTACCAGATGACCTATCGCGTGCTGATGGAGGACGGCAGCCCGCGCTACCTGGAAAGCCGCGCCCGTCTCTATCGCGATGAAGCCGGCAAGCCCCTGCGCATGGCCGGCACCTTGCTCGACATCACCGATCAGGTGGAACGCGAACAACGCCTGACGGTCTCCGAAGAAAAGTTTGCCAGCCTGTTCCAGGCCAGCCCCGACCCGATCTGTGTCACTTACCTGGACAGCGGCGCCTTTATCGAAATCAACCCGGCCTTTACCCAGACCTTTGGCTGGACCGCTGCCGAGGTGATCGACAGAAGCGCCGAACAGATCGGCCTGTGGGACGACTCCAGCAAGCGCTTGCAACGCATCGAACAGGTGATCCGCGAACAGTCGTTAAACAATGTGGCCATCGTGGTCCATCACAAAGATGGCCAAAGCCTGACCTGCATGATTTCCAGCCGGCTGATCACAGTCGGCGACCAACCCTGCATCGTCACCACCCTGCGTGACATCACCCAGCAGCAACGCTCGGAAGCCGCCCTCAAGGCCAGTGAGGAGAAGTTCGCCAAAGCCTTTCACTCCAGCCCCGACGCCATTTCCATCACCGAGCGCGATACCGGCCGCTACGTCGAGGTCAACGACGGTTTCTGCCGCCTGACCGGCTACCGCGCCGAAGAAGCCATCGGTTTGACGCTGTACCAGATCGGCATCTGGGCCGACGAAAACCAGCGCACGGCGTTGCTGGCCGAGCTGCAGATCAAAGGCCGTATTCATCACCTGGAAATGCTCTGGCACAACAAGCGTGGCGATTTACTGGCCGTGGAAGTCTCGGTCGAGCCCATCACCTTGAATGAAACCCCGTGCCTGCTGTTGACGGCCCGGGACGTGAGCCTGCTGAAAAACGCCCAGGCACAGATTCGTCACCTGGCCTATCACGACCCGCTGACCAACCTGCCCAATCGCGCACTGTTGATGGATCGCCTGAGCCAGCAGATCGCCCTGCTCAAGCGCCATAACCTGCGGGGCGCCTTGCTGTTCCTGGACCTTGATCACTTCAAGCACATCAACGACTCCCTCGGCCACCCTGTGGGCGACACCGTGTTGAAAATCGTCACGGCGCGCCTGGAAGCCAGCGTGCGCATGGAGGATACGGTGGCGCGCCTGGGCGGCGATGAGTTCGTGGTGCTGCTCAGTGGCCTGGACGGCACGCGAATGGAGGTCACCGCTCAGGTACAGGAGCTGGCCGATACCTTGCGCGAATTGCTTTCGGAGCCGATGTTCCTCGATGGCCACCGCTTGCAGGTCACGCCGAGCATCGGCGTGGCGCTGATTCCCGATCACGGCTCCACGCCGGCCGACCTGCTCAAGCGCGCCGACATTGCCCTGTATCGGGCCAAGGATTCGGGGCGCAATACCACCCAGATGTTCCATAACAGCATGCAAAAAACCGCCAGTGAACGCCAGCGCATGGAGACTGACCTGCGCCTGGCGCTGTCACGCGGCGAGTTCAGCATGCATTACCAACCCCAAGTGGATGCACGGGGCAATGTGCTTGTCGGCGCTGAAGCCCTGGTACGCTGGCAGCATCCACAACTAGGCGCACAGTCACCCAGCGAATTTATCAAGGTGCTGGAGGACAGCGGCCTGATCCTGGAGGTCGGCACCTGGATTCTCGATGAGGCGTGCGCCGCCTTTGCGCAGTTGATTGCCGAGGGCCTGATCGACCCGCTCAACTTCAGCCTGTGCGTCAACATCAGCCCTCGACAGTTTCGCCAGAACGACTTCGTTGAGCAGGTTGAGTACAGCCTCAGGCAACACCAACTGCCCTACAGCCTGCTGAAGCTGGAAATCACGGAAGGCATCGTGATCCAGAACCTGGACGACACCGTCGCCAAGATGCGTCGCCTGAAAAAACTCGGGATCAGTTTTGCGATGGACGACTTTGGCACCGGCTATTCATCGCTGACTTACCTCAAACGCTTGCCGGTGGATACGCTGAAGATCGATCAGTCCTTTGTGCGCGACGCAACCCATGACCCCAACGACGCGGAAATCATCCGCGCCATTGTGGCGATGGCGCGCAGCCTGAACCTGAAGGTGATTGCCGAAGGCGTGGAAACCCCGGAACAGCTGGCATTCCTGCAACTGCTGGGGTGTCACGTGTTCCAAGGGTATCTGCATAGCCGGCCGTTGCCGATCGACGAGTTCCGGCGGTTGCTGGAATGAGCCCGGCGCCTGTCAAACCAGCTTCAACGCACGGAACCCCGTGTTCATCCATTCGGACGAAGCCAGGTCATGTTTTTGCCCGTAAAAGTCGAGCACACCGTCAATGACGACCACCGAATGGTGACCGTCCGCCAGCGTGCCGATGGCGCCTTTGGCCAATTCACTCACATCACTTTCCCGTAGATAACCAAACAGCCCCAGTCGGCGCAGGGCCTGCCCTGGAAATTCGCCATCGTTGAGCGTCTCCAAGGCGGCTGCATAGCTCTGGCCGGCACGGAAATCGTTGTTCTTCAACTGCGCACGCTTGGCACTTACGGCGTACAGGAAGTTGGCGTCGTCGAGCAGACGCTGGTCACTACCGGCCAGCCCTGAGGCGGCGCTGGCTTGGTTGATCTCTTCATGGGTGAGCCGCAGGCTGAAACTATCGCGCATGACCACTTCATACCCCCCAGGAATGGCAGTGACCTGTCGGAAAATAGTTTGGGGGCTTTGTCCGAACCGCATCATTGCAGCCTTGATCGCCGACACCGTCACGCAATTACCCGGCGCCCCCTGGAAGAAGCCGCTCCACACATCTTTCGGTTTCTGGCCCGCCAACACCTTATGCGCTGCTGCACCCGTGCGGGGCTTGTCGGCAAACAACCTGTAACCATAACGGTCCCCCACCTGGCACGGGCGACCGTGGTCGTACCCCACCCCGCTCACCACCAGCGCACTGCCGAACTGTCGGGTGCCCATCACTGCCACTACCCCCTCGCCCATCATTTCGCTCGGCGGTACCGACTGGGACAGTCCATACACGCCCATGCCCTGCAAGCACCGCAGGGTGGTTTCGCCCTGGAGTGTCTTGGCCAGTGCAACCTCGAAACCGGGGTAATCGCCGACTTGCTGCTTGCGCTTCACAAACACCGCCAATGCGAAGTTGGCCGCCCTGACCGCCTCACTGTCATCACCGCTGAACCTGGATGCCTGCGCTGCCTGCCTCAGTTCATCCTGCGTGACATGAACCTTGAATTCATCCTTCATCGTGACGTCATAGCCGTTACCCGAAGGCGTCACTTGCTCGAACATATCGGCAGGCGTGGGGCCCAGTATCGCCATCATCAGCTGGATCACGGCGGCGTGGGTGCTGCCGTCGAAGTGCTCACCAAACCGCCGCTCGGCGACTTTGAAGGTGTTCACGACAGGCTGCGTCTTCCCGGCAGCCGGCCCAGTGCAGGACATCAATTGAGGATGGGCTGAAGAAACAGCGGGGTTTAGGCTTGAAGCATTCATGGGCCAGATTCCTGAGGTGTATGCCCTGATGTTCGTGGAGTGACGCGCTGTTCGGTTCCAACAGTTACGTTTCACCATAAAAAAGGGCGCCAATGGCGCCCTTGCTAGAGGTGTCTGCGCGTTACGCGGCCGCGGCAGGATGCGGCATGCCCAACAACCGGCTGATCGCCACCAGCTCCGTCTCGCGACGCATCGCGGTGAATAGTTCCACCGCTTGCGGATAATTGCGCGTCAACATTGCCAGCCACTGCTTCAAACGGCCTGGCGCCTGGCGCTCGGTCAGTTGCGCCACCGATTGGCTCCAGAAGTCCTGGAGCATGGGCTGCATCTGCGCCCAGGTCATTTCCACGACTTCTTCGCCGGCCCGCGCGGCGGCGATCTGCCGTGCCAAGTCTGGGCGTGCTACCAGGCCGCGGCCGAGCATGATGTCCTCGGCGCCACTGACTTCGCGACAACGCCGCCAGTCTTCCACGCTCCAGATATCGCCGTTGGCGAACACCGGCACCTTGACCACGTCCTGTACTCGCGGGATCCATTCCCAGTGGGCCGGTGGCTTGTAACCGTCGGTCTTGGTGCGCGCATGCACCACGATATGCGCCGCGCCACCTTCGGCCAGGGCCGTGGCGCAGACCAGCGCGCCGTCCGGGCTGTCGAAGCCCAGGCGCATCTTGGCGGTGACCGGGATATGTGCCGGAACCGCACGGCGTACGTGTTCGACGATCTGGTTGAGCAGCTCCGGTTCCTTGAGCAGCACCGCGCCGCCACGGGACTTGTTGACGGTCTTGGCCGGGCAGCCGAAGTTCAGGTCGATCACCTCGGAGCCCAGGTCGCACGCCAGGGCAGCGTTTTCCGCCAGGCAGACCGGGTCGGAGCCAAGCAATTGCACGCGCAACGGCACACCGGCCGCGGTGTGGGCACCGTGCAGCAGTTCCGGGGCAAGTTTATGGAAATAGGCAGGCGTGAGCAGGCGGTCGTTAACGCGGATGAACTCGGTCACGCACCAATCAATACCGCCCACGCGGGTCAATACGTCCCGCAGGATGTTGTCGACCAACCCCTCCATGGGCGCCAAAGCAATTTGCATGGGAAACACTCAACAAAAATCGTCGCGCAGTTTACTGGGTTTCCTGCGGCAACCGTTAACCCCCTGTCAGGGCGGGGCCATAACCTTCAAGAAACTCGACGGGCATGCGCTTGGGCTTGCCGCTGGACAGCTCGATACAGACAAAGGTGGTTTGCGCACGCAGCAGTGTCACGCCGTCGCGGGGGCGCACCAGTTGGAAACGACGGGTCATTTTCAGGCGCTGGTCCCAATCGACGATCCAGGTGGCCAGTTGAAGCTCGTCACCTTCATAACCCGCCGCCAGGTAATCGATCTCATGGCGGACCACGGCCATGGCACGATCCAGGCGACGGTACTCGGTGAGGTCCAGCCCCAGGCGCTGGGAATGACGCCAGGCGCAACGTTCCAACCAGGACACATACACCGCATTGTTGGCGTGCCCCAGGCCATCAATGTCCTCAGGGGCAACCTGCAGATCGATGATAAACGGCGTTGCCAAATCCCAGCCCATGCCTTGCTCCAGTCGATTAATGTCGGCGGGAGCAGTGTATCAGGCGGTTTGCCGTGCCTGTAGATGACAACCGGCGAGCAGGCTCAGTACGCCGTCGATCACTCGGGGATCGGCCAGCACTTTCTGGTGCCCCCCACTTTCCAGGCGCAACAGCCGGCTGTCGAACCACGCCTCGTGGATGGCCTGAGAAGCCCTGACCGGCACGAACGTATCGTCTTCGGCATGCACGATCAGACCCGGCATATTCATTTGGTAGTGAGCGACATCCAGGTGCTTGAGCGGCATGCCGAAGGCCCATTCGACCTCCTGGATAAAGGCTGAACGCGCCCGTGGCGGCAAACCGACCATGCCGGCGAACCCGCGCAGCACATCCAGGAAACGCGACGGCGCAGCGATACTGACCAACGCCTCGGTCCGCAGGCCCAATTGAACAGCCAGCATGGCACTGGCGCCGCCCATGGAATGGCCGATCACCGCATGCAGCGGTGGCAATTCGGCTGCGGCTTCCAGCATGGCGCGGGCGAACAGCAACACATGCGCTTCACGCCCCGGCGAACGTCCGTGGGCAGGCCCTTCCAGCGCGATGACCGAATACCCCTCGCGCACCAACGCCGTGATCAAGCTGGCGAACTGCGTGGGGCGCCCTTCCCAGCCGTGCATCAGCAAAACGGCGGGCCCTTGCCCCCATCGCAGCGCAGACAGGCCGAAACGCAACGTGATGCGCTCAGATTGGGCCAGCAGCGGCAGTTCCCAATCACGCGCGGGCAGGTCACGCGGGGTCATGAAGGTGCGACGCATCTTGCTTGCCACGGTGTGCGGCGCCAAGCGGCCGACAGTGCGGTTGAAGCCACGAACCCAGGTCAGTGCGCCCATGCTGGAACTCCTCTCCTTATTTAACGCACCGCCGACTTGGCTGCGCGTAACACACGGTCAGACAGCTCGCCCGGGCCCAGGGCACGCGCCAAGGCCAGGCCACCGATCATCAACGCCATGTCAGCCAGGGCTTTGTCGGTGTCTTCAGGACTGGCGGCCAGTTGCGCGGCCATCAGCTCCACGTGCTCATTCAGGGCATGGCGAAATTCGTCCGGCAGGCGGCTCATCTCACCGACGGTCGCCGGTATGGGGCACGCCTGGGCGGTGGAGTCGCGGTGTTTGCGCGACAGATAAAACGCCGCCACCAGACTTCTGCGCTCCTCACCCGTGAGCTGCGCATCCATATCGTCAATCGATGCACGCCGCCTCGCCAATAACTGGGTGAATGCCTCCAGCATCAGCGCGTCCTTGCTTTCAAAGTGCGCATAGAAACCGCCAACCGTAAGCCCGGCGGCGCCCATGACTTCACCCACACTAGGCTCGGCAGGGCCACGCTGGATCAATGCAGCGCTGGCAGCTTGCAGAATGCGTTCGCGGGTTTGCGCTTTTTTATCACTCATCGTTGCCTCCCTCTCTCATGGGTTGAATATTATTACCATAATAATATTGCGCAAGCGACAGGCATGACCGCTGGTCAGAAGAGAAGATTGA
The DNA here is from genome assembly GCF_050312585.1 of Pseudomonas sp. R19M. Classification (NCBI taxonomy): domain Bacteria; kingdom Pseudomonadati; phylum Pseudomonadota; class Gammaproteobacteria; order Pseudomonadales; family Pseudomonadaceae; genus Pseudomonas; species Pseudomonas sp. R19M. Next base: position 168 of record NZ_JBNPJV010000081.1, on the reverse strand, counting down.
AATAAAGGAGAGAGTTGGCTGAACGCCAGACAAACAAAAGGGCCATTCAATAATTGAATGACCCTTTAAAATCCCGCATAGCGGGTAATCGTGGCGTCCCCTAGGGGACTCGAACCCCTGTTACCGCCGTGAAAGGGCGGTGTCCTAGGCCACTAGACGAAGGGGACA